>DJPI01000030.1 GCA_002438505.1 Ruminococcaceae bacterium UBA6416
CAAAAGTAACCCTGCGGAGCATGGAAAACCCAGCCTTTTGCAGAATATTAAAATTTTGCATATTCCAACATCCAACATCTAGATTAGATAATAGATAATAGATAATAAATAATAGATAATAGATATTTCATTGGAGGAAAAAATGTCCGTCATTGTCAGCTCAGTAACAAAAAAGTCAATAGCCGACAAAAAGGGTGTCAAAAGCGGAGACGTGCTCGTTTCCGTCAACTCCCATGAAATTAATGACGTCCTTGATTATCGCTTCTATATCAAGGAGGAAAAGCTCACCCTTGCCCTCGTTTCAAACGGAAAGGCCAAAAAGGTGAAGCTTCGCAAGGGTGAATACGATGATATCGGCCTTGAGTTTGAGTCATATCTTATGGATAAGCAGCATACCTGCCAAAACCGCTGCATCTTCTGCTTTGTTGACCAGATGCCGCCCGGTATGCGCGAAACGCTCTATTTTAAAGACGATGACTCAAGAATGTCCTTCCTTTTCGGAAGCTACGTTACGCTCACCAACCTCACCGAGCACGATGTTTCGCGTCTTATTGAAATGCACATCAGCCCCGTCAATGTTTCCGTCCACACAATGAATCCCTCTTTGCGCGTAAAGATGATGAAAAACAAACACGCGGGGGAGTGCCTTTCAATCCTTCCGCGCCTTGCAAAGAGCGGAATCAAGCTCAATACCCAGCTCGTTCTCTGCCCCGGAATCAATGACGGAAAGGAGCTTGAGTTCAGTCTCAGGGAGCTTGAAAAGCTCCGCCCGGCAATCCAGAGCATTGCCGCCGTTCCCGTTGGGCTGACAAAGTATCGCGAAAGGCTTCCCGCCCTTCGCGCATACACAAAGGAAGAGGCGCTTCAAACAATTAAAATCGTTGATTCGTTCGGTGAAAAATGCCTTGAAAAATACGGAACACGCCTTGCTTTTTGCGCCGATGAATTCTATCTCAAGGCGGGTATTGAGATGCCGCCCGAGGAATACTATGAGGACTATCCTCAGCTTGAAAACGGTGTCGGCCTTTGGAAGAACCTTGAAAGCGAGTTTTCTTCTGCGCTTGAAAACAGTGATTATGAGAAGCAGACCGAACGGCACGTCTCGCTTGTCACCGGTTCAGCCGCTTTCCCTCTGCTTGAGGCTTTGTGCAAAAAGGTGAACGATCGGTTCCCGAACGTGAAAGCCGATGTTTTTGAAGTTAAGAATGACTTTTTCGGCCATAGCGTGACCGTTGCCGGCCTTGTTACCGGAAAAGATTTAATTGCTCAGCTCAAAGGAAAGCCCCACGCAAAAACGCTCATCATCCCGTCCGTTATGCTCAGAAGCGAGGGTGATGTTTTTCTTGACGATGTTTCGCTTGAGGACGTTGAAAACGCTCTTTCGGTCTCTGTTGAGGTTACCGAAAGCAACAGCGGCTTTGAGCTTCTTGATAATATTCTCGGATAAAAGGAGGAATAAAAATGTCCCGTCCCGTTGTTGCCATAGTCGGACGCCCGAACACCGGCAAAAGTACCCTTTTTAACAAGCTTGTCGGCCAGAGGCTGTCCATTGTTGACAACACGCCCGGCGTCACCAGAGACAGAATTTTCGGTGATTGCGAATGGCTCTCGCGCAACTTTCTTCTTGTTGACACCGGCGGAATTGAACCTTATTCAAATGATGTGATCCTCAAACAGATGCGCTTTCAGGCTCAGCTTGCGATTGAAAGCGCAAGCGTTATTATCCTTGTTTGCGACATCAGAACCGGTGTTGTTGCAACTGACAGTGAGGTTGCCTCAATGCTTCAGCGCAGCGGAAAACCGGTTGTTCTCTGCGTCAACAAATGTGATACCGTTGGTGACCTTCCGGCGGACTTTTATGAGTTTTATAACCTCGGTCTCGGAGACCCGGTTGCCGTTTCTGCCGTTCACGGTCACGGAACGGGAGACTTGCTTGATAAGGTTATTGAATACCTCCCCGAATGCACGGAAAAGGCGGAGGATAATGTGATAAGCGTTGCCGTCATCGGAAAACCCAATGTTGGAAAATCCTCCCTTGTTAACGCCGTCTCCGGCGAGGAACGCGCAATCGTTTCCGATATTGCCGGAACAACGCGTGACGCAACGGACACCTTTGTTTCAAACGAGTCCGGTGATTTTGTTCTCATTGACACTGCCGGAATGCGCCGCAAGAGCCGCATTGACGATCAGCTTGAAAAATACAGCATTATCCGCGCAAAGATGGCCGTTGAACGCGCCCACGTCTGCGTCATTATGATTGACGCGGTTGAAGGCTTCACGGAGCAGGACTCCAAGGTTGCCGGTCTTGCCCATGAGATGGGAAAAGCCTGCATTGTTGCCGTCAACAAATGGGACGCCGTTGAAAAGGACGGAAGAACAATGGATTCCTACCGCAAAAAGCTGATGAACGATTTTTCCTTCATGAGCTATGCGCCGATAATTTTCATCTCCGCAAAAACCGGTCAGCGGCTTGACAGGCTCTTTGAGCTGATTAAGTTTGTTGACGAGCAGAACGCAATGCGCATCTCAACCGGAAAGCTCAATGACGTTCTTGCCGCCGCAACGGCAAGGGTTCAGCCGCCGACTGACAAGGGCAAGCGCCTCAAGATTTATTATATGACTCAGGCGTCAACAAGACCGCCGACATTCGTTTGCTTTGTTAACAAGGCAGAGCTGTTCCATTACAGCTATCAGCGATACATTGAAAACCAGATCCGTGAGGTTTTCGGCCTTGAGGGAACACCGGTGCGCTTTGTCATCAGGGAAAGAGACAGCAAATAACATTTTTCCTTGACAGCCGCATTCTCCGGTGATACAATAGCCAAAGATAATTTAATATCAAGCGTCAGCAGGGAAATGCCGGTGAAAATCCGGAGCAACCGCCATTGCCGTTATCAGCCTTGAGCTGTCAGTCGGAATGCCTGCTTTCGCAGAACGGAAATCAACTTCACTTTTGGGCTTGTGGAAAGGTGAATCCAATGAGGATAACTGCGCCCTTTTTCAAAAAGTGAAAAGGGCGGTTTTTTATTATTTGGTGGTGTTATAATTGAAAAAAGCAATATCGTTTTTTCTGTGTTTTGTTTTTCTGCTCGGCGTTTTCTGTGTTTCTTCTTTTTCAGTGAGTGAGCCGTGCTCATACATAACCGACTCAAAAACGCCCGTTACACAGGGAAAGCTGAAATATTCAAAAAAGCTCGGCCCCGGCTTCATGAACACACCGACAACGCCCGTTGTTGTTGGAAACACGCTCATCACCGCCGCCGGAAAAAAGCTTTATAAGCTTGACGCGCAGACCGGAAAGGAGCTCAAAAGCGTTGAGCTTGAAGGCTCGGTCGGCTTTGCCGTTTGTCCCGTGCTTTGCGCAAAGGGAAAAATTTTTGTTCAGCTTGACGGCGGAAAAATTCAGGCGTTTGATTTTAAAACTATGAAGTCGCTCTGGCTTTATACCGATTCGCTCGGCGGTCAGGGGCTTTCTTTGCTTACATATGACAACGGCTATGTTTACACCGGCTTTTGGATTGGTGAAACGGACAGCGCAAACTTTGTCTGCTTGAGCGCAAAGGACGAAAACCCGAAAAAGGAAACCGAAAAAAAGAAGCCGCGCTGGACATATAAGCACAAAGGCGGCTTTTACTGGGCAGGCGCCGCCGTGACGGAAAAGTTTGTCCTTGTCGGCTGTGATGACGGAAAAAACGCAAGCGGCGGAAGCTCAAAAATCCTTTCTCTCAGGAAAACCGATGGAAAGCTTGTTTCCTCCTTAAAAACAAAGGGCGACCTGCGCAGCAGTGTGAGCTATGACAGAGCGCAAAAGGTATATTGGATTTCAAGCAAGGCGGGCTTTGTCTATCGTTTCAAAGCCGAGGAAAAAAGCGGAAAGCTCTCCGCACTCAAGGCATTTAAAGCGTGCGGAAGCGTAACGTCAACGCCGGTTGTGTGCAATAATCGTGTTTATTTCGGCGCGCAGGACGGCGAAAAGGGGAAGTTCATTGTTCTTGACGCAAGAACAATGAAAAAGCTTTATGACTGTTCTCTTGATGGCTATCCGCAGTCCACAGCGCTGATTTCAACCGGCTATGAAAACAGGGTGTATATCTATATGACAATCAACCAAAAGCCCGGCGGAATTGTGATGTTTGAGGACTCTGCGGAGAGAACAAAGCCGGAAATGACGGAGCTTTTTTCTCCGCCCGGAGCGCTTTCTCAGTATTGTATCTCCTCTGTCACGGCCGGAAGTGACGGAACGCTCTATTATAAAAACGATTCCGGCTGCATTTTTGCCGTTGCGGAAAACAATCCCTCGGTCTTTGTGCGGATGATTAACACCGTTTTGCGCCTTCTTTTGAAGCTTGTTTCCGGAGGTGTGAGATGAAAACCGGGGTGAGGGGGATTCACCCGGTTTCCGCGTTCCTCTTTTTTGCTCTTGCTTTTGCGGTGACGCTGATAACGTGGAACCCCATTCTCTGCGCCGTGAGCCTTTTTTGCGCGTTTGCGCTTGACGTTCGGCTGAGGGGAAAGCGGGCGGTGAAGTCCTTTTTTTCTTTCATTCTTCCAACCGTTTTTCTCATAACGCTTTTCAATATGTTATTTGCGCATTACGGAGTGACGGTTCTTTTCACGCTGAAAAGCGGAAACAGCGTTACCCTTGAGGCCATCGTCTGCGGCCTTGTTTACGGTGTCAGAACCGCGTGTACGGTGCTTTGGCTGTTCTCTTTCAATGAGATTATGAGCGAGGATAAATTCATTTTTCTGTTCGGAAAGCTGTCGCCGCGGCTTGCGCTCGTGCTTTCAATGGCTTTGCGCTTCATTCCGCTTTTTTCGGAGTCTGCGCGTGAGATTGAAAGGGCTCGCCGCGGAATCGGCATAGACTCAAAAAGCGGTTCGGTTTTTGACCGGTTCAGAAACTCGCTTCATGTTTTTTCAATTCTTGTCACCCGGTCGCTTGAACACGCCGTTGAGTCTGCAAACTCAATGTCCGCGCGCGGCTACGGCTTAAAGGGGCGGACAAACTGCTCATTTTATCCGCTTCGGGCGTTTGATTTTGTCCTTTCGGCTTTTGCGGTTTTTGCGGCGCTTTTTGTTGCTGTTTTTTCAAAAAGCCTTGCCTCGGGTTATAACCCCGTGATTGAAATTGCGCCCTTCTCTTTCAAAGGCGCTTTTGCGTGTTCTTTGTTTTTGATAATGTGCATTCTGCCGCTGATTTTTGACGTTACGGAGGAAAAACGATGGTTGATTTCAAATTGAAAAACCTTTCATTTTTCTTTCCGGACGGAAAAGCGGCGCTTAAAAACATAAGCCTTGAAATTCCGCACGGCCAGTTCGTTGTCCTTTGCGGAAAAAGCGGAAGCGGAAAAACAACTCTTTTGAAGCTTCTCAAGCCCGAGCTTTCTCCGAACGGGAAAGAGGAGGGTGAGGTTGAAATTTTCGGCGCGGAAAAGGGTACGCTTTCTCAGCGCGTTTCCGCCTCAAAAATCGGTTTCATAATGCAGAACACCGAAACTCAGGCCGTGACTCATTCGGTCAAAAGCGAGCTGTTTTTTACCCTTGAAAACCTTGGAACAAGCCCGGGCAAGGCGCGGATGAGAGTTGCGGAAACGGCGGCGCTCTTCTCGATTGAAAACCTGCTTGAAAGGAAGATAAGCGAGCTTTCCGGAGGCCAAAAGCAGTTTGTGAACCTTGCCTCTGTCTGCGCGGCGAATCCGCAGGTTCTTCTTCTTGATGAACCGACGGCGCAGCTTGACCCGGTCTCCTCTCAAAGGCTCATTGACCTTGTGAACACTCTTTGCCGTGAATACGCAGTGACGGTCATCATCAGCGAGCACAGGCTTGAAAAGCTCATTCCCCTTGCCGACCGTGTTATTGTTCTTGAAAACGGGGAGCTTGTGAGTGACACGGCGCCGGAAAAAATCAGCCCGGAGGTTGCCCAAAAAAACGAATTCATCCGCACGAGTCTGCCGTTTCCGATGAGGCTTTATTTTTCACTCGGCTTTTCCGGCTCTGCCCCGGTTGATACCGAAAGCGGAAGAAAGTGGCTCTCCTCCCTGATTAAACATCCGGCCGAAACCACCTTGGAAAACAAGGAACGCAAAAAAAACGGTGAAAATGCCGTCAGGCTGAAAAACATTTTTTATTCCTATGACGGAAAAGAATATATTCTTAAAGGCCTTGACCTCACGATTAAAAAAGGCTCCGTCTTTGGCATCTTCGGCGCGAACGGAGCCGGAAAAACAACGCTCCTCAATCTCATTGGCGGACTGCTTAAGGCCAAAAAAGGAAAGGTTGAACTTTTCTCAAAAGATATAAATAAATACAAAACAAATGAGCTTTTCAAAAACAATGTTGCTTTTCTTCCCCAAAACTGCGAAGCGCTTTTTGCCGGGCCGACCGTTTTTGATGACCTTGAAAATATTCTTATCGCGGAAAAAATCCCCAAAGATGAACGCAAAAGGCAAATTGCTGCTGTCAGCGCCTTTTGCTCGATTGAGCCGTTTTTGAAAAGCCACCCGTATGACATCAGCGGCGGTGAGCTTCAGCGTGCGGCGCTTGCGGCGGTACTGCTCAAAAAGCCGCGTCTGCTTCTTCTTGATGAGCCGACAAAGGGAATGGACGGCCTTTTCAAGAAAAAGCTCGGTGAAAAGCTTTTTGCGCTTTCAAAAAGCGGCGTCACGGTTGTCATGGTGTCTCATGACACTGAGTTTTGCGCACGGTACTGCGATGAATGCGCCCTTGTTTTTGACGGCCGCTGCGCCTTTTCCGGCGGAACAAGGGATTTCTTTTTTGAAAATTGTTTTTACACAACGGCCGCCTGCAAAACGGCGCGTTCGGTTTTCCCCGGCGCAGTGACGGAAAGCGAGGTGCTCTCTCTTTGCAAAAAAAATCTCGGGCTTTGAGCGTTTTGTCCTCTCTTCTTCTTTTTGTTGCCGCGCCCGTCCTTGTTGTTTTGAGCTTTGAATATCTTGATTCAAGGTATTACTATATCTCGTGCGCTGCTCTCATTCTCCTTTCTCTGCTCCCGTTTTTTGTAATGTTTGAAAAGCGGAAAATCAAAACAACGGAGATTGCTGCGGCTGCGGTGATGATTGCGCTTTGCGTTGCCTCGCGCCTTGCCTTTTCCTTTGTTCCCCAGGTCAAGCCCCTTTGCGCCCTTGTGATAATTACTGCGGTTTCCTTCGGAAGCAATGTCGGCTTTGTTGTTGGTGCGCTTTCAGTTTTTCTGTCAAACTTCGCCTTCGGCCAGGGAATGTTCACTCCTTTTCAAATGCTCGGAATGGGGCTTTGCGGCTTTGTTTGCGGCATTGTTTTCTGCGGACGGAAAAGCGCAAAAAACCGCCTTGCCGTTTCGGCTGTCGGCTTCTGTGTGACGCTTGTTGTTTATGGAGTTATTGTTGACTCCTGCTCGGTTTTGATGATGGTGACGGAGTATACGTTCAAAAATGTTTTTGCCGTTTTTCTTTCCGGGTTGCCGTTCAATCTCATTCACGCTTTGACAACCGCACTCGTCCTCTTTTTCTGCCACAGGCCGATGTATGACAAGCTTTCGCGCCTTCACGATAAATACGGAATCTTCGCTATAAAGGAAGTTTGAATAATGAAAAAATATATTTCTCTGATTCTTTCAGTTATAACGCTTCTTGCTCTTTCCGGCTGCACGGAAGCCGGAAAAAACCGGCCGGAAACTGCTCTTTCGGGTTCTTCAACGGTTTGCGCTTTGCAAAGCACTTCGCAGCAAATTAAAAGCGAGACGGCGCAAAGCACAGCCTCTTCAGTCACAACCTCTCAAAGCACAACAGCAAAAAGCACAACAGCAAAAAGCACCGCTGCCGAAAGTACAACTGCAATAACAACTGCGCCGGAAACAACAACAAAGACGCAAAAAACCGAACCGGAAAACCCCTCGTCCGTCTGCTATCTGACGATTGATTGCAGTAACATTAAAAAAGACCCTTCCTCCCTCAAAAAAGGAAAAGAGACCTTTGTTCCAAAGAGCGGTTATATTCTTAACGAAACCGCCGTTTCTTTTGAAGCGGGGGAGAGTGCGTTTGATGTTCTCAAACGCGCCTGCAAGGAAAATGTCTGCACGGATAACTGCAAATACTGCCAAAAAGGCGGAATACAGCTTGAATTTTCCTTTACCCCGGCCTATAAATCATATTACGTTGAGGGCATTCATCAGCTTTATGAAAAGGACTGCGGAAGTTTTTCCGGCTGGATGTATTGCGTCAACGGAAAATATCCTGATGTTGCCTCGAGCGAGTATAAGCTTAAAAACGGCGACAGAATCACGTTTGCATACACCGTTTCAATGGGAGACGATTTGACCAACCCATGAAAACCGGTGTCTGACAATAAAAACACATGAAAGGAAGTTTTTACCAATGAAAAACCTCAAAAAAACCATTTCGGTTCTGCTTGCGGCGCTCATGATTCTTTCGCTTTTTGCCATGTCCGCCTTTGCAGCCGGAAAAATCACCGTAACGCTGCGCATTGAGGGCATTAAAGCCTGCCTTTATTATGGCAAGGTTACCCTTGATGATGGCTCGTCCGTTCTTGACGTTCTCAAGCAGGCGGACAAGGACAGCACTGCTTTGACCGTTACCGTTGTTGACAGTCAGTACGGCCCCTATGTCAGCGCAATCAACAACGAGAGCGAAAAGACCTTCAAAGGCTTTGACGGCTGGCTTTACAGAGTCAACGGAACCGAGCCGCAGCTTTCCGCCGCAAAGGAAAAGATTAACGCGGGAGACAGCATTGTTTTCTATTACGGCGATCCCTACGGAGTCGGAATGCAGTATCCCGTTATCAACACCGAAAACCTGAAGGACGGAAAAATCTCCTTCACAAGCATGGATACGGCCTATGACGAGAACTGGAATCCGATTGTGAAAGAGAACCCCGTAACGGGCTATACCCTCACATGGGGCTATGAAAACGGAAAAACCGTTACTCTCACCCCGGACGAAAACGGCGTTTGCACCGTTCCGGAGGAGTATCGCACAAATGAGGCGCACGCCATTCAGATTGAAAGATATGCCGCAAACGGCTGTCCGACTGTTTTGAGATATGCTCCCGACTTCACGGTCGGCGAAAAGACAACTGAAAACATTCTTTTTGAGCTTTTTGCAAAAATTAAGGACTTCTTCAACAAGATTGTTGAATTCTTCAAAAATATTTTCAAAAAGTAAAAACAAGTGAAAGCATAAAACACCGCCATTACCGTTTTGGCGGTGTTTTTGCAAAAACCCAATATTGACAAAATAATGATAAAATAAATCAAAGGCTCTGCACCGGCCGAGCAATCGGCATTGCGGCAGGCGGCTGCCCTCTGTGAAAGCACTATCCACTTTCAATAGGAGGGAACATTTTTTATTATTCGTTGCCCTCCGGAAAGGAGGGTTGCCAATGGAAACATTAGCAATGGTTTTTCTTATTCTTGTTGCAGCAACTTGCTACATAAGAACTTCCGACATTCATGCCGAGAAGAGAGAAGAACGTAAAAATAAGTATAATAAAAAATAACCGCCCACACCCCTTTAAATGTGACGGTTATTTTTTAACCTAAACTGAGGGCAGCCGCTTAATGCAGAGCCTTTTTACATTTATATTATACACACACGCCGCTTGTTTGTCAAGCGGTTTTTTGCTGCGTTTCCGGGCGGTTATGTGATGCCGAGATTTATTTTTATGCTTTGCAAGCGACAAAGCATAAAAATAACGCCTTTAACATCTTTTTTTGCCAACAACACCCTAAACCCGTCCCAAATCAAGACGGGTTTTTCTTTCATGAACTTTTGAGCCTCCGTTAAACAAAGCAACGGGAAAACTGAGCTTAACAGAAAAACTCAAATATTATTTGTTTTGGAAGCCTTCTTTGTAACCAAGGTGCGCAGCGTGGTATTCATTCGGGGTCATTCCGGTCTCACGCTTGAACGCGTCACAAAACGTGCTGCTGCAATTATAACCAACGTCCGCCGCCATCCTCTTTATCGGGTCAAGCGTATGCTGAAGGCGCATCTTTGCCTTTGACATTCTCACCATTGCAATATACGCTTTCGGAGAATATGAAAACGCTTTTGCAAAGCAGCGCGAAAAGTAGCTCGGCGAAAGGCCGGCAATCGCGGCCAGGGTTTCAATGTCAAGGTCATCCATCTGCCACAAGGACAACGTCCTTTCAAAGGTTATCCATAAGATTTGCACCATCCTTTTCAAAACTTTCCACACAAAAATTAAGTGCTGCAAGTGCATGGACTGGTATGGAGACAAAATTTCATCAATTTCCTGATTATTATCATCCTTCAATTTTCAACTCACTGCCCCCAATGTTAAACGTAAAGCGAGGTGAAAAAAATGTCATCAGGTGAATTCAGAGAAGGCATGGACTCAATCGCCGGTTTTGTTGAAAAGATTATAAAAGTTTTTAAAGACGTTTATACTTTCCTCAAAGAGCAGAGCGGTGGAATCTCTCAGGGCGCGTCTCACGCGTGGAACCTTGTTTGGCTTGAAACCTGAACATATCACGTTGATATCACCTGGGCTGATGCAGACGGAAATGTTACTCTTGATGACGGCTGGCAGAAATATTTCATGCTGAGTCAAGAGCAAATTCTCTCTGACCACGAAATTGATGACGGAACAATCTCAACAGGCACTCCGTTGACCGTTGCCGCCGGATGAAAAAGAGCAGCAGCTACACCTTCAAAACAAAGTGGTTCTTATGAAATTCCAGAAGCCCCTCAGCACGCATCTTTCCAAGTTCAAGTGAAAGTCCGCTGCGCTCCACCGCAAGGTAATCCGCAAGCTGCTGCCTTGAAAACGGAATATCAAATTCATGTTTTCCAAGGCGCTGCGCCTCTGCGGAAAGGTATGACATCAGCTTTGCTCTTGTTGTTCTCTGACCCATATGGGAGAGCTTTTTATTGAGGCGCAAATTCTTTTCGGCAAGTTCGCCAAGAAGATTGCTAAGAATTTTGCCGTGATATCCGCAAGCATTGGAGCACACGGTCAAAATCCGCTTCACGTTCAAAAACATCACCTCGGCATCCGTTCCGGCCACAACGCTCACATTGAGCACAGCGCCGGACGCGCAGGCAAAGGCCGCAGCAAATGTTTCCCCGGCTCCCGGCTTTGAAAGGATGTTTCGGTTACCCCAAATATCCTCTTGAATAATCAAAACGCTTCCCGAAAGAACAAGTCCTATTGATTCAGTCGTATCGCCGGTGCGCAGCAAAAAGGCATCTTTCGGGAAGCTCACTTTTTTTGCTTCAAGGCAAGAGAGCACGGCGGGAAGTTCATCCTTTGAAACTCCGGAAAAAAGCTGAGATGACTGGATAATTGGAAAAAACTCTTTCATTAAAAGACCTCATTTGTTGAATTTTCAACCGACTTGTTGATTTAATTTTATTATAATATGGCCAGAAAAGCAAGGAGGAGTTGCAATGAAAAGAAAAATCATTGAAATTAATCAGGAAAAATGCAACGGCTGCGCCGCCTGCGCTGCTGCCTGCCACGAGGGTGCCATTGCCATGGTTGACGGCAAAGCGAAGCTGATGCGCGATGATTACTGCGATGGACTGGGCGACTGTCTGCCGGCCTGCCCAACAGGCGCAATTACCTTTGTTGAGCGCGAGGCCGCCGCGTATGACGAGCAGGCAGTTATTGCAAACAAGCAGAAAAAAATGCAGGAAAAAAACCAAAAAGAGGGCATGCCCCTCCCCTGCGGCTGCCCGGGAACGCAGTCCAAAAAAATTGAGCATTCCTGCAGCAGCAACGCCGCCCCGGCACAGCAGGAAAGTCGGCTTTCCCAGTGGCCGGTTCAAATAAAGCTTGTGCCTGTCAATGCGCCTTATTTTTCGGGTGCAAAGCTTTTGATTGCCGCCGACTGCACAGCCTATGCCTATGCAGCCTTTCATGAGCGGTTCATCAAGGGACACATTACGCTCATCGGCTGCCCAAAGCTTGACAGCGTTGACTATTCTGAAAAGCTAACTGAAATTATCCGCAGCAACGATATAAAAAGCATTACCGTTGTGCGCATGGAAGTGCCCTGTTGCGGCGGCCTGGAGCACGCTGCCGTTACGGCGCTGAAAAACAGCGGAAAATTCATTCCGTGGCAGGTTGTCACGATTTCATCCGATGGAAGAATTCTTGGCTGAGCGCTTCTCACATCAAAAAACAAAAAAACGGCCGCTGCAGGTTTTGCAGCGGCCGCCGTTATTCTTATGTAATTCAAGCTCTGAAGCCTCAGATTCTTGCAACACCGCTGTCAATGGCAGCCTTTGCAACTGCCTTTGCAACAGCGTCCTTAACTCTGGGATCAAATGCTGCCGGAATGATATATTCAGCGTTGAGCTCATCATCGCTGACGAGACCGGCAAGAGCATATGCAGCAGCAACCTTCATCTCATCGTTGATGTCGCTTGCGCGAACGTCAAGAGCACCGCGGAAGATGCCCGGGAACGCAAGAACATTGTTGACCTGATTCGGGAAGTCACTTCTTCCGGTTGAAACAACGGCAGCGCCGCCGGCTTTCGCCTCATCCGGGAAGATTTCCGGAGTCGGGTTTGCGCAGGCAAAAATGATCGGATCCTTAGCCATGGTCTGAACCATTTCCTTAGTGAGTGTTCCGGGAGCGGAAACGCCAATGAATACGTCAGCACCCTTGATAACCTCTGCAAGAGTACCCTTTTCGCAATTCAGGTTGGTGATTTCAGCCATTTCGGCCTTAATCGGGTTGAGTCCCTCGCGACCCTTATAAATTGCGCCGGTGCGGTCTGTCATGATAACATTCTTAAGACCCATGCTCATGAGGAGCTTGATGATTGCAATGCCGGCTGCGCCTGCGCCGCTGGTAACAATTTTAACCTCATCAATCTTCTTTCCAACAAGCTTGAGAGCATTGATAAGACCTGCAAGAGTGATGATTGCGGTGCCGTGCTGGTCATCGTGGAAAATGGGGATATCGCAGCATTCCTTGAGCTTCTTTTCAATTTCAAAGCATCTCGGAGCGCTGATGTCCTCAAGGTTAACGCCGCCGAATGAACCGGCAAGGAGCGCGACGGTCTTAACAATTTCATCAACATCCTTTGAGCGGACGCAAAGAGGAATTGCGTCAACACCGCCGAAGGCTTTGAAAAGGACGCACTTTCCTTCCATAACGGGCATACCGGCCTCAGGACCGATATCACCAAGGCCGAGAACGGCGGTACCATCGGTTACAACGGCAACGGCGTTCCAGCGGCGGGTAAGCTCATAGGACTTATTGATGTCCTTCTGAATTTCAAGGCAGGGCTGAGCAACACCGGGAGTATATGCAAGAGAAAGGGCTTCCTTGCTGTCAACGGCAGCTCTGGGAGTAACCTCGAGCTTACCTTTCCACTCATAGTGGAGTCTGAGGGATTCTTTTGCGTAATCCATGGATATTTCACTAACCTTTCAAATTATATCAAATCTTTTACTTTTCCCACGGGAAGGTGTAATCAAGCTTGAGGTCATCACGAACCTTGCACATTTCCTTCTGAACCGGACCGCTGACGGGTACACCGCTGTCTTTTCTTTCAAGCCAAACGAGATACTCTTTTTCGCCTGCGGTATAGATTCTCTCAGCGCCGGGAGCTTTCTTTGAAGCACGGATGGAACGGAGAATTTCACCTGCTTTATGTCTTGTGAACTCCTCGCCGAGGAAGTGGTTGGTGTCAATGGCAATGAAGAAGTGGCCAAGATGATAAGGAACCTTGTTTCCGTTTTCGTCCTTGCCGTCAAGTGCCTTACCATAATTGTTATCCTGAAGAACGGAGGAAAGAAGTTCAACAACCATTGCGTAGCCATAGCCCTTATATCCGCCGAGAGCTTCACCGATTCCGCCGAGAGGAGCAAGAGCAGCCTCTCCGTTTCTGATCTTCTTGAGAGCAGCGCCTGCGTCGCCGGTTACGGGTTCACCGTCAAGGCCGATAACGGTTCCGGGATGAACATCCTCGCCGATTCTCTCATAATACTCAATTTTGCCGTTCTGGGTGATTGAGGTTGCGCAGTCGATGACAAAGTTGAAGTCCTCGTCAGTCGGAATGCTGATGGTGAGCGGGTTGGTTCCGAACATGCCCTCAACGCCGAAGGTCGGAGCAACGGACGGACGGGCGTTGGTTCCGGTGATACCGATGCAGCCCTGCTTTGCAGCCTGTGAAGCATAGTATCCGGCAATTCCGTAATGGCAGGAATTGCGGGCAACGACCATGCCCATGCCGTATTTCTTAGCCTTGTCAATGGCCATCTGCATTGACTTATATCCGATAACCTGACCCATACCGTCATGACCGTCAACAACTGCGGTTGTTTCCGTTTCCTTAACGATTTCAAAGTTGGTTACGGGGTTCTGAATGCCATCGTTGATGCGGTCGATATAAATCGGCTTAAAACGGTTGCAGCCGTGGGATTCAATTCCGCGTCTGTCCGATTCAAGAAGAACGTCAGTAACAATTTTTGCGTCCTCCTCGGGAACGCCAACACCAATGAAAGCATCGCGAATGAAATTTTCGGCTGTTTTCCAGTCGAGTACAACTTTACCCATGAATTATCACTCCTGTAATTTATTTGTATATTTATGTGAAAGGATAAAATTATCCTTATCAGCATCTTGTTATTCTTTTTCAACCCAGTTCATGGATCTTTCAACGGCCTTTTTCCAACCGGCATAGATTTTGTTTCTTTCCTCCATGCTCATTGTCGGCTCAAAGATCTTGTCAACCTCGCGGTTTTCTTCAATGTCCTCAAGGCTTTCCCAAACACCAACGGCAAGACCGGCAAGGTATGCCGCGCCGAGAGCGGTTGTCTCAACCGTCTTGGGTCTGTCAACTCTTGTCTGAGCCATGTTGGCCTGAATCTGAAGCATGATGTTGCTGACGGAAGCACCGCCGTCGACACGCAGGTCTGCAATTTCAATGCCGGAATCGGCACTCATTGCCTCAAGAAGATCCGTCATCTGATAAGTGATGCTTTCAAGAACGGCTCTTGCAATATGGGCGCGGTTAACGCCTCTTGTCAGGCCGACAATGCAGCCTCTTGCATACATATCCCAATACGGAGCACCGAGACCGGTGAACGCCGGAACAAGATAGCAGCCGTTTGCGTTGGGAACACTTTCCGCAAGCTCATCGCAGCGGCGCGGGCTGTCAATGAGCTGAACCTCGTCGCGCAGCCATTTGATAACCGAACCGGCGTTGAAAGCGCTGCCCTCGATTGAATAAGTTGTTTTTCCGTCAAGGCTCCAGGCAACACCGGTGAGAAGATTGTTCTTTGATTCAACGCGCCTGTCTCCGGTGTTCATGAGCAGGAAGCAGCCTGTTCCGTAGGTGTTCTTTGCCATTCCGGGCTTGAAGCAAGCCTGACCGAAAAGAGCTGACGGCTGGTCGCCGATGGCGCCGCAGATGGGAACGCCCTCAAGCTCCTCAATGCCGATGATTCCGCCCGCAACCCAGCCGTAAACCTGGCTTGAGGGAACAGGGGTCGGAAGAATGTTCATCGGAATTCCGAGCTTTTCGCAAAGATATTCATCCCAACAGAGCTTGTCAACATCAAAAAGCATTGTTCTTGATGCGTTGGAATAGTCAGTAACATGAACTCTTCCGCCGGTAAGATTCCAGATGAGCCACGTTTCAACGGTTCCGAAAAGGAGCTGTCCGGCCTCGGCAAGAGCCTTCACGCCGGGAACATTATCAAAAATCCACTTGATTTTTGTTGCGGAAAAATAAGCGTCAATGATGAGGCCGGTGTGAGCGGTGATATAATCACACAGTTCCTTGTCCTCTTTGATTTTTTCACACATATCGGCGGTTCTTCTGCACTGCCAGACAATGGCGTTGTGAACGGGCTTGCCTGTTGCTCTGTCCCAAAGGATGGTTGTTTCGCGCTGATTGGTGATGCCGATACCGGCAATATCCTTCGCGTCAACCTCACCCGAATTGAGGATTGAGGTGATTGAAGTTATCTGGCTGTAAAGAATTTTGAGCGGATCATGTTCAACCCAGCCAGCGTTCGGATAAACCTGGTCAAATTCATTTTGAGCCTTGGCAATGATGCTGCCGTGCTTGTCAAAAACAATGGCTCTTGAGCTTGTTGTGCCCTGGTCAAGGGCAAGTACGTATTTTCCCGGCATTTTCGTATCCTCCTTATAATGAATCGCAAAAGCGACTGATGAACCTGCATAAAAAAAGAACAGAAAATGCCACCGCCACCGAAGAAGGGCGAACCTTCCCCCTGCGGTGTTTCGATGTGATCATCTCTATTCTCAATTCTCCATAGATTATATCTCACTGAATCTATTAAGTTCATTCATGAGTTATTTTACTTCAATCGGGCAGTTTTGTCAACATTAATCGGAACATTCCCGTTAAAAATTATGATAAAAATCATGTCTCGTTTCGGCTCAGCGTTAAAAACACGCCGCGTTCATCAAGGAGCAACCAACGACCACCTGACAAACGCGGCGCAAAACGGTTCAGATTACAATGATAAGACTGAGCAAACGCTTGATGAAGATGATGAGCATTTGAATGACATTGAGTGATATTTTGTCCTCTCCCCTGTCAAGGCTCTGCGATGAAAGCCAGGAGATGACCCCGTTTGGGAAAGCGAGGGAAACGGTTTCGCCGTTTGCGTTGACGGTTTCGCTTGCATAGTAAACCTCGCCGCTTTTCATGAACATATCATAGGTCACGGCGTCCCAGGTGTTGTGAACATCCGCTGCGTTTTCAACACCCTCGGCGTGATAAAAGGTTGAAAAAACGGTGATTCTGCTCTCCTGCGGAAAAGCGCAGTTTTTGCTGAAATATCTCCAGTTCGGCTTCACAATGGTGTTGTAATTGAGGGAGATATATTTGTCATTCTTATTGACGAACAGCCAGACCGGCATATTGCCCATTGATTTAAGCTCGACTCTTGTCGGCTCATAAACGGGAGACATCGGAAAGGCCGCAGCAAAAAATGAGGGATAATGACTTGCCATAATGATTGTCATTTTTCCGCCCATTGAATAGCCGCCGATATAAATCCGGGTTGTGTCAACCGTATCTTTGTTAAGCTGAATAAAGCTGTCAATGGTGTTTTTGAGCGCGTTTCTGCGTTCGGCGCCCCACGCAACGGGATTGAGTCCGCCGGTCGGGCAGCGCGGAAGAAGAAGATATGCGCCCTCGGTACCCTTGAAGCGCTTCTGATACTCCTCGCTTGACCAGTTGTAAATGCAGCTGTTCCTCACCTGATGGCCGGGATATTCGCCGGAAGCATTTCCGTGGAGCCAAACAACAAGCGGATATTTCGTGCTGTCATTTTCATTCTTCACAGGTGAGTAGTAGACATAATCAAGGTTCGCCTTTCCGTCTTTGAACTGAGAGACCATTGCGTCCATTCCGTCATTGATGCTGACGGCAGAGGATGAAAACGCAAAAAGCGCAAAAAGCGCGCAGACAAAGCAAAAAAGAGCCGCTGTTTTCTTCATTAATGTTACCTCCTTGAGTTTGCGTAACCGCACACTGAACGGTTGCTAATTGATTGTACTATATTGTTCACAATTTGTCAACATTTTGATTTCGTTTTCAGCCCGGAACGCAGCGGTTGTTTTTGTGCTATCCTTTGACTTAATGCCTTCACTAAAACGGGTCGCATCCGTTTGAAATGCGGATTAAAAAATATGCCCGCACCGCACCGCCGCACATTGTGCTTGAAAACCGCTTGACAAAAGCCTGACGGACGAATAATATAGAAACAGTATAAAACATAAAGAGGGCGTTAAAAATGGGTTATTTGTCAGACATTGAAATTGCACAAAGCTGCAAAATGAAGCCGATTACAGAAATTGCAAAATCGGCCGGCATTGATGAAAAATATATTGAGCAATACGGCCGCTATAAGGCCAAGATCGATCTTTCAATATTAAATGAGAACAAAAACAAGGACGGAAGGCTTGTCCTTGTGACGGCAATCACCCCCACCCCGGCCGGCGAGGGAAAAACAACAACAACAGTCGGCCTTGCCGATGGGCTGAAAAAGCTCGGAAAAAGCGTTGTTGCCGCACTCAGGGAGCCGTCGCTCGGCCCCGTTTTCGGAATCAAGGGCGGCGCGGCCGGCGGCGGATTTGCACAGGTTGTTCCGATGGAGGACATCAACCTCCATTTTACCGGTGACTTCCACGCAATCGGCGCAGCGAACAACCTCCTTGCCGCAATGCTTGACAACCATATTAAACAAGGCAACGAGCTTGGCATTGACGTCCGCAGAATCACATGGAAGCGCTGCGTTGACATGAATGACCGCCAGCTGAGGAACATTACCGATGGCCTCGGCGGCGTTGCAAACGGTGTTCCGCGTGAGGACGGCTTTGACATCACCGTTGCAAGCGAGATTATGGCCGTGCTCTGCCTTTCGAGTTCAATTCCCGATCTCAAAAGCCGCCTTTCAAAAATCATTGTCGGTTACACATTTGAAAACAAGCCCGTGACCTGCGCCGACCTCAAAGCTCAAGGCGCAATGGCTGCGCTGCTCAAAGACGCGCTTAAGCCGAACCTTGTTCAAACGCTTGAGGGTACCCCGGCGCTTGTTCACGGCGGCCCGTTTGCAAACATTGCCCACGGCTGCAACAGTGTCATCGCAACAAAGCTTGCGCTGAAGCTTGGTGATTACGCCGTTACGGAGGCGGGCTTTGGTGCCGACCTCGGAGCGGAAAAGTTTTTGGACATCAAATGCCGCGCGGCCGGGCTCACTCCTTCGGCGGTTGTTGTTGTTGCAACCATTCGCGCGCTTAAAATGCACGGCGGACTCGACAAAAAAAGTCTTGACGCAGAAAATCTTTCCGCACTCGAAAAAGGTGTTCCGAATCTTCTGCGCCACGTTTCAAACATCAAAAATGTCTATAAGCTCCCCTGCGTTGTTGCGGTCAACCGCTTCCCTGCCGACACAGACCGTGAAATTGAGTTCATTATTGAAAAATGCAAAGCGCTCGGCGTGAATGTTGTTCTTTCCACCGTTTGGGCAGACGGCGGAAAGGGCGCTGAAGCGCTTGCAAAAGAAGTTATCAGGCTTTGCGAGGAGGAAAAAGGCGACTTCACTTTCTGCTATGACATTGACCTTTCAATCGAGAAAAAAATTGAGGCCGTTGTTCAAAAAATCTATGGCGGAAAGGGCGTAAGCTTTACACCAACGGCGCAAAAACAGATTGAAAAGCTGACCGCGCTCAGCTTTGGAAATTGTCCGGTCTGCATTGCAAAAACACAGTACAGCTTTTCGGACGACCCGTCTCTCCTTGGCGCACCGGAGGGCTTCACCGTAACAGTCAGAAACGTGAAAATTTCCGCCGGAGCCGGTTTTGTTGTTGTCCTCACCGGTGACATTATGACAATGCCCGGGCTTCCGAAGCACCCGGCCGCGGAAAAAATCGACGTTGACGAAACCGGAAAAATTTCCGGCCTGTTCTGATATGAGTGAGGAAATGCACATCAGTCACCCAATACCGCCGGTCTGGAACAAAAACAGCCGCGTTCTCATTCTCGGCTCCTTTCCCTCGGTAAAATCAAGGGAAAACTGCTTCTTTTACGGCCACAGGCAAAATCGCTTTTGGAAAGTTTTGGCCGCCGTTTTTGACCTTCCTGTTCCGGAAACAATCGAGGAAAAAAAGCAGCTTCTGCTTGAAAACAACATTGCCCTTTGGGATGTTATTGCCTCATGTGACATTACCGGTTCGGCAGACAGCTCGATAAGGAACGTAAAGCCTAACGATATCCTCCCTATTATAATGAAAAGCGAAATCACCGCGGTTTTTGTTAACGGAAACACAGCCGCAAAGCTTTATGAAAAGTATCTTTTTCCAAAAACAAAAATCAAAGCAACCGTCCTCCCCTCAACAAGTCCGGCAAACGCAAGGTTTACACTTGAAATGCTTGCAGAAAAATGGAGTGTTATAAAATTATAGCTCTTTGCGGATTTTTAAAAATTCATAATGCAAACAATTTTCTCTCATTTTTCCCTTGACAAACGGATATTTATGACTATAATAGTTTTAGCACTCGGAAGCATAGAGTGCTAAAACTATTTTTTATTATTCTTTCCGCCGGTGCTTTTCCGGCAGCAACATAAAACAGGAGTGATTTTTAATGGCAAAAAAACAGTTTAAAGCTGAATCAAAAAAACTTCTTGATATGATGGTAAATTCCATCTATACCAACAAGGACATCTTTCTGCGTGAGCTTATCTCCAATGCGAGCGATGCGCTCGATAAGCTCTATTACAACTCGCTTTCCGATAACGACTCCGGTCTTTCAAGAAACGATTATAAAATCCAGATTGAGCTTGACAAGGAAAGCAGAACGCTCAAAATTTCCGATAACGGCTGCGGTATGGACGCAAAGGAGCTTGAAAGCAACCTCGGTACCATTGCAAAAAGCGGCTCGCTCGATTTCAAAAAGGGTGCCGAAAAAGGCAAGGATGTTGAAATTATCGGCCAGTTCGGCGTTGGTTTTTACTCCGCCTTCATGGTCAGCGATGAAGTTACCGTTGAAAGCCGTCCGCATGGCGCAAACGAGGCTTTTTGCTGGAAGTCAAGCGGCGTTGACGGCTACACTGTAACGCCTTGCGAAAAGGAAACCGCCGGAACAACCGTAACGCTCAAGATTAAAGAAAACACCGAAAACGAAAACTTTGACAAGTACCTTGACCCCTATACTATTAAAGATATCGTTTCAAAGTATTCCGATTACATCCGCTATCCCATTATGATGGACATGGAAACATCAAAGCTCAAGGAGGGCACAACGGACGAATATGAAACCGTTACCGAGCCGACTCAGCTCAACAGCATGGTTCCCCTCTGGAGAAAAAACAAGAACGAGATTAAAAAAGAGGATTATGACAACTTCTATAAATCAAAGTTCTATGACTATGAAGATCCGCTTTTGACAATTCATTCAAAAACCGAGGGTCAAATTTCATATGACGCACTGCTTTATATTCCGGCTCACGCTTCATATGACTATTACTCAAAGGAATTTGAAAAAGGCTTGCAGCTTTATTCAAACGGTGTTCTCATCATGGACAAATGCGCCGACCTGCTTCCCGATTACTTCAGCTTTGTCAAGGGTCTTGTTGATTCGGCAGATTTGACGCTGAACATCTCCCGCGAAACCCTCCAGCAGGATCATCTTCTCAAAATTATTGCAAAGAATCTTGAAAAGAAAATCAAGTCCGAGCTTGAAAAGCTGCTCAAAAACAAGCGTGAGGACTATGAAAAGTTCTATAACGCATTTGGACTTCAGCTCAAATTCGGAATCTACAACGGCTTCGGTGTTCGCAAGGACGTCCTCAAAGACCTTGTTATGTTCTATTCCTCAAGCGAGAAAAAGCTTGTTACGCTCAAAGAGTATGTTTCAAGAATGAAAGAGGAACAGAAGACGATTTACTATGCCTGCGGCGAAACAACCGACAAAATTGATATGCTGCCCCAGGCGGACGCGGTCAAGGCAAAGGGCTTTGAAATTCTCTACTGCACCGCCGATGTTGACGAATTTGCAATCCAGATGCTGCGTGAATATGACGGCAAAACCTTCACAAACATCTGCGCCGACAAGCTTGACCTTGACACCGAGGAGGAAAAGAAGGCGCTCGAAACCGAAAACAAGGATTCAACCGAGCTTCTTGACGCAATCAAAGCCGCTCTTGACGGAAAGGTTTCCGTTGTCCGCTTCACAAACAAGCTTCATGAGCACCCGGTCTGCCTGACAAGCGAGGGTATGCTTTCGCTTGAGATGGAAAAGGTTCTCAACTCGATGCCAAACGGAAGCTCAATGAAAGCCGAGCTTGCGCTTGAAATCAACCGCAACCACCCGATTGCCGAAAAGCTCAAAACGCTCTTTGAAACAGACAAGGACAAGCTTTCAAAATACGCAAAAATTCTTTATGCCGAAGCTTGCCTCATCAGCGGAAAGAGCATTGAAAACCCGGCTGAGTTCAGCGAGCTTGTTTGCGAATTGATGTAAAAACAAACCCGGCCGCTTGACAAATATCAAACAGTCGGGTATAATATGAATAAAGAGGGTGCCGCAGTAAGCGGTTGCTCCGATTATTGGTTATTTCAAAGAAACACCGCTAACTGGAACCGGCGGTGTTTCTTACGTTTTATGTAAGATTACTTCTTGTTAACGAAAATCGTGTAACAAAGAGAGATAACTTCGACAAGCAGCGAAAGAATCGCAACAACTAAGCTGATTAAAGCAAAGTCTGCCATGTTATCACCTCCTCTTGCGAGGAGCAAACCGCCTACCGTTTTATTACGGCACCAAAGCTATGGTAACATGATTGTCAAATTTTGTCAATGGCAAAACCCGGCCGCTTGACAAACATCAAACAGTCGGGTATAATATGAGTAAAGAGGGTGCCGCAGTAAGCGGTTGCTCCGAATTAGGGTATTAAAGAAACACCGCCAACTCCGAACCGGCGGTGTTTCTTTAATTATCGTTGCAATTCCAACTTTGTTATGATATATTGTAAAATATATTATAAGTGATTTAAAGGTGGCGAGACTGTGACTGAAGCAGATAAAACAACGCAGATGGTTGAAAAATTCTGGAAAGAGCATGAGCCATATATCAGAAAACTGTGTGAATTCAAGCTCCGGAGCACTCCGGACAGAATTGACGATTGCATTCAGGAAGTTTTTCTTGCATTGTCTGTTGCTCTGCACAACAGAATAACAATTAAAAGCCCAAAGGCTTGGCTGACAAAGGTCGCAATTAATAAAATCAATGATATATACAAAGAAGTAAGAATAAAAAACGATAGGCTTGTTTCGCTAACAGATGAATTAGCTGCAACAATTCCGGACAGCAAAACGGTTGATTTTGATGACTCTCCTCTCAGTGAAGAAGATTTACTCTCGGCGAAAAACAGCTTTTTAAAGACTCTGTCTCCGGAAGAAAAAGAGCTTTTTCGTGATAGGTTTGTGCTGAAAGAAAAAACAAAAACTATCGCCGCAAAGCACGGAACAACGGAATCAAATATCAGGAAAAAGATATTTAAGCTCAGAAATAAAGCAAAAGAATACACAAAAGCTTATGTTAAAAACAACCAAAACAAACAGTCATAATTTGTGAATTATTTTTGAGGAACACTTTTGATTTTTTCAGACTATATAAATGGAGGACATGATGATGGTTAGAGATAAGGATTATTTGAAGCTTTTTTCAGATAACGCAGAAGATAGACTCACAGAAACGGAGCTTTCCGAAATCATTGACGAGGAGCTTTTAAAATCCGAGGAAGAAATGGACACAGAGCTTATTGAAAACTGTCTTGACGCCATTAACAGACTCAAAATTGATGAACAGAAAGAGGTTGATACCGATGTTCATGTGAAAAAGTTCAGTTTGCGCAGGTGGGTTGCCGCCGCAGTTGCAGCCGTTTTTGTCTTGTCTTTTTCTGCGCTGTTGTTTTTCAAAAAGCCCCAGACCGATTTTCCAAAGCAGGAGCTTTGCACTGTGCTTGAAGAAAACGGTTACGGTGCGGCTCATTTGCCGTCCGCACTGTTCACGAATGAATGCAGCATCATTTCGGTAAAGACAGAACCTATTGAAAACAAAAGCTCTCGTCTTGATACCTTTGATGAAACAAAAACAATCACGGTTTCCTTTGAATATAAGGGAAAAAGCTGCAACATTAAAATCGGCAAGCAGAAGCAGCAAATTGAAGGAGAAAAAATCAGTTTGCCGGAGCCTTCCGGCATAAATGCAGAAATTTATCGCACGGAGAGCGGATACCTTGCCGTTTATAAAACAAACGGGGGCTACTGTTTGGTTCAGATGCCAGTTTCGCTCTCGGAGTTTGCGGAATTTGTTGGGAAAATAAAGTAGGATGATTTATGTTTAAAAAAATAATAAGTTTTACGCTTGCAATCACTTTGCTTTGTGCGTGTGCTCTCTCGGCAAACGCATATGTTCTAATCGGAAAGAAACTTTCTGGCGGCGTTGGAAATTCCGGAAACAACACAAGATACTACTGGTTATCAAACGGATCACAAAAGTATACGTCAACAATAAATGCTGCAATGTATTCTTGGAACCATACCGCCAGTACACCCGGTGTAACTACCAAAATTTGGTTTCAGCCAGTTTCCTCTAAAACCAATTCAGTTATGGATATATACATCGCTTCTAACTCAGAGGGTGCTTTTGGAAAAACAGTTTTTTTTGGAACAGCTCATGACAATACTTCAAAAATCGACCCTACTCTTAAAGATTGGAAATGGTGTAAAATTTATCTATATACAAACAATTTTTCCGGAAGTGATTTGACATCTTCAAGCGGTCACACACTTAGAAGCACTGTTGCTCACGAAATGGGTCATGTGTTCGGTCTTGATGAGAACAACAGTAAACCAAGAACCATCATGGCACAGGCAACATCAAGAAAAACAAGTGTTCAAGGTCCGGCAAAAGATGACTGCAACGGCATTAATGCACTGTATTAAAAATTTTATTAAGGAGTTTTGGATATGAAAAAAGCAATTTCAATAATTTGTGCTGTTACGATATGTGTTTTGGCTGCGGTTTGCTTTATCTCATTTTCAAAGAATGACGAGATAAAGCCTGCTTTAGAGCAAACAACAAAGAGCAGTGCATCAACCTCTGCTGCTGCAGACAGCTCGGAACACTCCGACACTCAAAACCCATATGCGAATATAAGCAGGGCTTCCTCGGTAGCGGACTATGCAGTCGTATACAGAAACGAGAAAGAAAAGTTAGAAGATAAAAAACTTTCCGCCATAGCAGGAGAAGTAATTAAAACCGAGGTTATATTGAGCGAAGATGTTTATACCTGCTGCACGGTTAAGGTTAATGAGGTTATTAAGGGAAGTTTCAATTCAGACGAAATTCTAGTTCTTGAGCCGGGCGGTTTCCTTGATTCTAAAAAAGCGGAAGAATATATGAACAAACCGGGAGCAAAATCCCCTGATGGTATGTATGTTGATGAGAACGGATATGAACCGGCATCGGTTGGCGATAATGTTATATTTTATATTTATCCTTGCAATGCAAAGGAACCTCTTGCAAAGCAACTCGACTACACAAAGGCATATCATACCGCCGGCAACGTTCAAGGAAAGCTCGTGCTCAAAAACGGAAAATATGTTTCGGCAACACCGGCAAAGTTAGTTGAATCATTTAAGGACACAGATTATAAAATTTCAACAAAGAGCTTTACACCGGCCGAATATGAACAGATGGCTGTAAAAACAGTTAAATCGGTTGAATCCAAGTAAAGCGCAAAAACCGCACCCACCGCTTGAGCTTTCTTTTTAAGGAGTTTTGGATATGAAAAAAGCAATTTCAATAATTTGCGCTGTTACAATATGTGTTTTGGCTGCGGTTTGCTTTATCTCATTTTCAAAGAATGACGAGATAAAGCCTGCTTTAGAACAAACAGCAAAGAGCAGTGCATCAACCTCTTCTGCTGCAGACAGCTCGGATCACTCCGGCACTCAAAGCCCATATGCGAATATAAACAGGGCTTCATCTTCTTTAGATCTCGCTGTTGTTTATCGAAACGAGGAAGAAAAGCTTCAAGATACTAAACTTTCAGCTGTTTCCGGTACGGTTATCGACACAGAGGTTGTTTTGGATGGCGTTGTGTATACCTGCTGTACGGTTAAAATCGACAAGGTGATCAAGGGAAGCTTTGATACGGATACAATTCGTGTTTTGGAACGTGGCGGATATCTTAATTCTGAACAAGCGGAAAAGTTTATGGATAAACCCGGAGCAAAGAGCAAAAACGGAATGTATGTAGACTGCGAAGGCTATGTACCGGCTTCCGTGGGTGATAAAGTGATATTCTATGTTCAAAAATGCGACTCAACAAACAGCAATCTTGCAGAGAAAATGAAAGCAGACAATCTGTACTATACTGCCGGTGCCGTTCAAGGAAAAATGACGCTCAAAAACGGAAAATATGTTTCGGCAACACCGGCAAAGCTGGTTGAATCATTTAAAGACACAGATTATAAAATTTCAAC
>DJPI01000022.1 GCA_002438505.1 Ruminococcaceae bacterium UBA6416
AGCTCCTTCTTGTAGCCCTCGCTGACGCCGGTCACCATGTTGGCGACGAGTGTGCGGGTAAGACCGTGAAGGGACTTGTTGAGCTTGGTGTCATCGGGGCGCTTGACATGAACGGTCGCGCCTTCGACTTCGACAGCCATATTGTTGTGCACGGTTCTGGTAAGCTCGCCTTTGGCACCCTTAACGGTGACAGTGCTGCCGTCCACCTGCACAGTAACCCCTGCGGGGATTGCGATGGGTTTGTTTCCTATGCGTGACATTTACAGCACCTCCTTACCAGATAAACGCAAGGACTTCGCCGCCGACATTGGCTTTGCGTGCATCCTTGTCCGTCATAATGCCCTTGCTTGTTGAGAGGATAGCGATGCCAAGACCCTTCATGACTCTGGGCATATCCTCGCAGTTGGTATATATACGCAGACCGGGCTTTGAAACTCTGCGCAGACCGGTTATAACCTGTGACTTGTTGGGACCGTACTTGAGAGCGATCTCGATGACGCCCTGCTTGCCGTCGTCCTCAACCTTGAATCCCTTGATGTAACCCTCATCAAGAAGAATTTGAGCAATCGCCTTCTTCATATTGGATGCGGGAATCTTCACCGTATCATGCTTTGCGGAATTCGCATTGCGGATTCTTGTGAGCATATCGGCGATGGAATCAGTAATTTGCATACTGTTGAACCTCCTTTTGCAATTGCTCTTTTACCAGCTGGCCTTCTTGACGCCGGGGATCTGACCGGCATGAGCCAGCTCTCTGAAGCAGATGCGGCATACTCCGTATTTGCGAAGATAGGCGTGCGGTCTGCCGCAGATCTTACATCTGTTGTAAGCCCTTGAAGAATACTTAGCGGGTCTAGCCTGCTTAACCTTCATGGATGTTTTGGCCACCGTAATTCCTCCTTATTTTGCGAACGGAGCGCCCATGAGAGTGAGCAGCTCGCGTGCCTCTTCATCAGTATTAGCTGTTGTGACAAAGCAAATATCCATGCCTCTGACCTTGTCAATCTTGTCGTACTCGATCTCGGGGAATATCAGCTGTTCCTTGATACCCAGAGAATAGTTGCCTCTGCCGTCGAAAGAGTTCGGGTTGATACCTCTGAAGTCTCTGACGCGGGGAAGAGCGAGATTGAAGAACCTGTCAAGGAACTCATACATTCTGTCTCCCCTGAGGGTAACCTTGGCACCGATTACCATGCCTTCACGGAGCTTGAAGTTAGCGATCGACTTCTTCGCTCTGCACATCACGGGTCTCTGACCGGTGATCTGCATGAGGTCGGAGACGACGGAATCGAGAACCTTGGAGTTCTCTCTTGCCTCGCCGCAAGCGATGTTGACCACAATCTTGTCAAGCTTCGGGATCTGCATGACGCTCTTATACTCGAACTTCTTCATAAGAGCAGGTGCAACTTCGTTTATATAGGTCTCTTTTAACCTTGCTGCCATTGTCATGCTCCTCCCTTATTCGAATTCTGCAAGGCAGTCGCTCTTCTTGCATGTGCGGACTTTCTTGCCTTTTGCGTTGATCTTGCTGCCGGTTCTGGTGGGTCTGCCGCACTTGGGGCAAACGAGCTGAACCTTATCTGCATAAAGGGCGCTTTCAGCCTTGATGAGACCGCCGGCCTCACCCATCTTGCGGGGCTTAACGTGCTTCGTGACGATATTCACGCCCTCGACAATAACCTTACCCTCGGAAGGGCTGACCTGGAGGACCTTGCCTCTCTTGCCGCGGTACTTGCCGTTGATGACGACAACCTCGTCACCGGTCTTAACATGAACCTTATTACTCATCGTTGCACCTCCGCCTTAAAGCACTTCGGGAGCCAGAGAGAGGATCTTGAGATAATCTTTCTCGCGCAGCTCTCTCGCTACCGGTCCAAAGATACGAGTGCCTTTGGGATTTTTGTCTTCTTTGATGATAACAGCTGCATTCTCATCGAAGCGAATGTAGGTGCCGTCATCACGGCGAACTCCTTTTGCAGTACGAACTACGACTGCCTTAACGACCTCGCCTTTTTTAACTACGCCGCCGGGTGCTGCTTTTTTAACCGAAGCAACTATGACGTCGCCGATATTGGCATACCTCCTGCCGGAACCTCCGAGAACGCGAATGCACATAATCTCCTTCGCGCCGGTGTTGTCGGCAACCTTGAGGTAACTCTGTTGCTGTATCACAGTGTCTGCCTCCTTACTGTTACCAAAAAATTATTTAGCCTTCTCGATGATCTCAACTACGCGCCATCTCTTGTCCTTGGACATCGGGCGGGTCTCCATGACGAGGACACGGTCGCCGATTCCGCAGGTGTTGTTCTCATCATGAGCCTTGAGCTTGATGGTGCGGTTAACGATCTTCTTGTAAAGCGGATGCTTTACCCTATCCTTGATGGAGACGACAACAGTCTTATCCATCTTATCGCTGGTCACAATGCCAACGCGAGTTTTTCTGAGGTTTCTTTCCATAAGTGTTGACCTCCCTTTCATCACGAATTGGCGCCGTGAAGCTCGATATCGCGCTGAACTGTCTTAATGCGCGCTATGTCCTTCTTGACGGCACTGATTCGCATCGGGTTGTCGAGCTGGTTAACAGCCTGCTGGAAGCGCAGTTTGAAAAGCTCATCCTTTAACTCAAGCAGCTTAGCATCCAGCTCTTTGGCGGAAAGTTTTCTTATTTCACTGGCTTTCATTCCTGTTCACCACCCGTTTCTTCCTTAGTTACAAATTTGCACTTGATGGGGAGCTTGTGAGCAGCAAGACGCATAGCCTCTTCTGCGAGCTCCTTATCAACGCCGGCAATTTCAAACATGACTCTGCCGGGCTTAACAACGGCAACCCAATACTCGGGAGCACCTTTACCGGAACCCATTCGGGTTTCAGCCGGCTTCTGAGTAATGGGCTTATCGGGGAAGATCTTGATCCATACCTGACCGCCACGCTTAATGTAACGGGTCATTGCGATACGGGCCGCTTCAATCTGTCTTGAAGTGATCCACGCGGGCTCAAGAGCAACAAGACCGTAATCACCGTAAGTAACCTGATTGCCCTTGTGGGCTGCGCCCTTAAGACGGCCGCGCTGAACCTTACGGCGTTTAACACGTTTAGGCATTAACATTATCTTGCTCCTCCTTCCTTGCGCTGTCTGGGACGGCGGCGTTCCGGACGGCGGCGGTCTTCATTGTTTGAAACCTGAAGAACTTCACCGCTGTAAATCCAAACCTTAACGCCGATGCGTCCGTAAGTTGTTTTTGCCTCGGCAAAACCATAGTCGATGTCGGCACGGATTGTCTGAAGGGGAATCGTGCCTTCCTTATAGGTTTCGCTTCTTGCAATTTCGGCACCGCCGAGACGGCCCGAGGCCTGGCATTTGATACCCTTTGCGCCAAGCTTCATTGCTCTTCCGATTGCCTGCTTAAGAGCACGGCGGAAGGAAATTCTTCTTTCGAGCTGAGCAGCAATGTTTTCGGCAACGAGCTGAGCGTTGACGTCCGGGTTCTTGATCTCAACGATGTTGAGAGAAACGCTCTTTCCGAGCTTCTTTTCAAGGGTAGCCTTGAGCTTTTCAATTTCTGCGCCGCCGCGGCCGATAACCATGCCGGGCTTTGCAACGTGAATGTTGATTCTTACGCGGCTTGCGCTGCGCTCAATTTCAACTTTGGGAACTCCTGCGGGAGCAAGTGTTTCAAGGAGATATTCACGAAGCTTATAATCTTCAACGAGTGTATCGCCGAAGTCATGCTTCTTAGCATACCAACGAGATTCCCAGTCCTTAATAACACCGACTCTCAGGCCGTTAGGATTAACTTTCTGACCCATTGTATTACCTCCTCCTCACTTATTCTGCTTCCTTGAGAACAAGGGTGATGTGCGACGTCTTCTTGTTGATTCTGTATGCACGACCCTGAGCTCTCGGTCTGATTCTTTTAAGTGTCGGACCCTGACCCACATAGCATTCTGCAACGTAGAGTCTTGAAGTGTCCATATCTTTATTTTCCGCGTTAGCCATTGCGGACTTCAAAAGCTTTGAGACAATCTCACACGCAGCCTTGGGCGTGTATTTGAGAATTGCCATGGCTTTGTCAGCAGGCTGGTTACGGATAAGGTCGAGAACAATCTTGACCTTACGCGGCGCAATACGCACAAAAGTTACTTTTGCTGTTGCTTCCATTGTAATACACTCCTTTCGACTGATTATTTACCGTTGTTCGAGGTTTTTGAACCGGCGTGGCCTCTGAAGGTTCTTGTTGGGGCGAACTCACCGAGCTTGTGGCCAACCATGTCCTCGGTAACATAAACGGGAACGTGCTTGCGTCCGTCATGAACCGCAAAAGTGTGGCCGACGAAATCCGGGAAGATGGTGGAGCTGCGGCTCCACGTTTTAAGAACGATTTTTTCGCCCTTTTCGTTCATCTTGGTGACTCTGTCATACAGCTTTTCCTGCACGAAAGGTCCTTTCTTAGTGCTTCTGCTCATTATTCATAGCTCCTTTCATCGACCGTTATCTGTCGTTGCGACGCTTAACAATAAGCTTGTCGGAACGATTCTTCTTAGCGCGAGTCTTGTAGCCGAGAGCAGGCTTGCCCCACGGGGTAACAGGGCCGGGACGACCGATGGGTGACTTTCCTTCACCACCGCCGTGCGGGTGGTCGCACGGGTTCATGACCGAACCGCGGACTGTAGGTCTGATACCGAGATGACGGGTGCGTCCTGCCTTACCGATCTTGACGTTCTCGTGGTCGCCGTTGCCAACAACACCGATGGTTGCCATGCACTTTTCGGAAACCTTGCGCAGTTCGCTTGACGGGAGTCTGAGAAGAGCAAAGCCGCCCTCCTTAGCCATAAGCTGAGCCGCGTTGCCCGCTGCTCTTGCAAGCTGGCCGCCTCTTCCGGGATAAAGCTCGACGTTGTGGATGAAGGTACCGGTGGGGATATTGGTGAGGGGAAGAGCGTTGCCCGGCTTAATGTCGGCGCCGGCTCCGGCTTCAACCTTGTCTCCAACCTTGAGTCCTTCGGGAGCAAGAATGTATCTCTTTTCGCCGTCCTCATATTCAAGAAGAGCGATGTGAGCCGATCTGTTGGGATCGTATTCAAGAGTTTTGACCGTTGCAAAAACGTCAAACTTGTCTCTCTTGAAGTCGATGATACGATACTTTCTTCTGTTTCCGCCGCCGCGGTGGCGAACGGTGATGCGTCCGTAGCTGTTACGGCCGCTCTTTTTGTTGAGAGTAGTGAGAAGACTTCTCTCCGGGCCGCACTTTGAAAGTGCGGAGTAGTCTGTATACGACATATTACGGGTGCCGTTTGTTACAGGCTTCATAAAACGAATTGACATTTTATTACACTCCTTAAAGCGGTTTAGCGGAGGATTGTCAACCTCCATACATTACCGCCGGATTTTTTAGGGATTGCTCAGTAACTTACGTTATTAGAGGAGACCGTCAAAGAAATCAATCGTCTTTGAGTCCTCGGTGAGGGTAACGATTGCCTTTTTCCAAGCGGCGGTGTAGCCTTCATAGCGGCCGTATCTTCTGAGGTGACCCTTGCAGCTGATGGTGTTAACCTTTGCAACCTTGACGCCGAAAACTTCTTCAACGGCCTTTGCAATTTCAGCCTTGTTTGCATCCTTTGCAACCTTAAAGGTGTACTTTTTGAATGCGGTTCCCATCATGCTCTCTTCGGTGATGATGGGCTTGAGGATGATGTCATGTGATAATTTGCTCATTATGCATATACCTCCTCGATCTTAGCAACAGCGTCCTTGAGGACAACGAGGGTGTTGCAGTTGAGAATATCGTAAACATTGAGGGTGTTGACAAGCGAAACCTTTACGCCTGCAATGTTCCTTGCGCTTCTGTAAACGATATCGTCCTTTTCGGGAAGAACAAGAAGAACTTTCTTTCCGGTTTCAAGAGCCGAGAGAACCTTAACAATTTCCTTGGTCTTGATAGCCTCAAGCTTGAGTGAATCAAGAACAACCATCTCGCTCGCGGCAACCTTTGAGGAGAGAGCCGACTTCATTGCAAGCTTTCTGACCTTCCTGTTGACTGAGAAGCCGTAGCTTCTGGGCTTGGGGCCGTGTGCAATACCGCCGTGATACCACTGCGGAGCTCTTGTTGAGCCCTGTCTTGCGCGGCCGGAGCCTTTTTGCTTCCAGGGCTTCTTTCCGCCGCCGGAAACTTCTGAGCGTGTCAGGGTTGACTGTGTGCCCTGACGCTGATTTGCCAGATAATTGACAACAACGATGTGCATTGCAGACGTGTTGGGAACAATACCGAAGATACCCTCGGAAAGCTCAAGATCGGAAACTTTCTTTCCGCTTACGTCGAATACTGATACGTTAGGCATTTAGAGCAACTCCTTTCTTACGCTTTTTTAACGCTGTTAACTACCATAACGATGCCCTTCTTGGGACCGGGGACTGCGCCCTTGATAGCGATGAGGTTGTTTTCTGAATCAACCTTAACAACGTCCAAATTCTGAATTGTGACGCGTTCTGCGCCGAGATGACCGGCAAGCTTTTTTCCCTTGTAAACTCTTGAGGGATCGGAGCAAGCGCCGAGGGAGCCGGCGTGTCTTGCAACGGGGCCGGTACCGTGGGACTCTTTGAGCCTTGAGAAGTTCCATCTCTTGATTGCGCCCGCGGTTCCCTTACCCTTGCTGGTGCCGATTACGTCAACCTTTTCACCGGCGGCAAAGATGTCAGCCTTAACAATGTCTCCAACATTGAGAGCGGAGCAATCATCGAGTCTGAACTCACGAAGAACTTTCTTGGGAGCAACATTGGCCTTGTCAAAGTGACCCTTCATAGGCTTGTTCACTCTGGTGACCTTCTTGTCGTCAAAGCCGAGCTGAACGGCTTCATAGCCGTCATTTTCAGCAGTTTTCTTTTGAACAACTGCGCACGGTCCGAGCTCAACGACCGTTACGGGAACAACATTTCCCTTTTCATCGAAAACCTGGGTCATTCCGAGTTTTCTGCCGATAAGACCTTTTTTCATTTGAATTAATCCTCCTTTGGTTATTGGTTGGACCTTTTGCCAACGTGACCTTTCGGTTAAGCGCGGGTATATTATAAACGGAAAAGAAAAGATTCAGTTGTTATCTTTTGATTTCAATTTCAACGCTTGCCGGAATTTCAAGATTTGTCAGAGCCTCCACGGTCTTGGGTGTAGGTCTGATGATGTCAATGAGTCTTTTGTGGGTTCTCTGTTCAAACTGCTCACGGCTGTCCTTATACTTGTGAACAGCGCGCAGGATGGTGACGATTTCCTTCTCTGTCGGAAGGGGGATCGGACCGGAAACGGTGGCGTTGGTGCGCTTAGCCGCTTCAACGATCATTTCCGCCGCCTTGTCAACGAGGTTGTGATCGTATCCCTTGAGTCTGATACGGATTTTTTCCTTTACTGCCATTGATTACGCCTCCTAATAAAATTGGCGGGCCGCGCTTTTATCAACCTTTCCGGGTGTTTTCAAGTTCCCCATTTAAAAACCGGAAACCAAAAATATTTCCGGCAAGGCGCAGACATACTTCGCCCGAAAGCGAAATACGCCCCAAAAGCGCATTTCACGAATATGCCGTTGAGCAAAGCCCACGCAAGAGACGGCATACTGAAAGTGAATATAGATCGCCCGGTTTAAAATCGGACATACTCCGCGGAAATTTCCTGCCTCATAAGGGCAGCCACCTCCCGCATCATCGCATATCGTTTGGTTGTGAAAGGACATAGTTATACCCATACTACGCCTACACACGCTCGAATATCTTAACACAAAGATTGTTAATTGTCAACGATTTTCGCTCAAAAAGTTTGTTAAAAACATAGATTTTTTTGTGTCCTCTCTCCCCTTTCAAGATAGGGTGTCCTTCACTTTCAAAAGCCCAAGATGTTGGGGCAAAGAAAGCGCACAGCGAAGAATAAAAGCCAAATTAAAACCCGGCCTGCTCTGAAAAAACGCTCAAAACAGGCCGGGTTTGTTTAATAATCATTTCAGCGAGCAAGCGCCGTGCTCACACTCGGTAATTTTTCCGACAATCGGTTCGGGGTCAATTCCCTGGCGCCTGTAATAATCTGCAAGAGCCGCCTTGATTGCCTGTTCGGCAAGAACCGAGCAGTGAATCTTCACCGCCGGAAGTCCGTCAAGCGCTTCAACAACAGCCTTGTTTGTGAGCTTGAGTGCCTCTGAAACGGGCTTGCCCTTGATGAGGTCAGTGGCCATTGACGATGTTGCAATGGCGGACGCGCAGCCGTAGGTATTGAACTTAACGTCCTTGATTATGCCGTCCTCAATTTTGAGATACATCTTCATGATATCGCCGCACTTTGCGTTGCCGACTTCACCGATTCCGTTTGCATCGTCAAGCTTTCCGACATTGTGTGGATGTGCAAAATGTTCCATTACTTTTTCTGAGTATTCCATATATAAGCTCCTTTACTGTGGTTTAATCGGGGTTATGCCTTGGCAGTCTCTTTCTGCGCCTTTTCCTCTTTCATGAGCCTCTCCCAAAGAGGAGACATATCACGCAGTCTGTCAATAATCGGCGGAAGAACCTCAAGGATATAATCAACATCCTCCTGCGTTGTGCTCTCACCGAGCGAAAGACGCAGCGAGCCGTGGGCAACCTCGTGCTTGAGGCCGATTGCAAGAAGAACGTGGCTGGGGTCGAGCGAACCGGATGTGCAGGCCGAACCGCTTGAGGCACAGATGCCCTTCATGTCAAGCATGAGAAGCAGGCTCTCGCCCTCAACGCCTTCAAAGCACATGCTGAAGTTGCCGGGAAGTCTGTGTTCCATATCGCCGTTGATTCTTGAGCGATAAATTTTTGAAGCACCGGCAAAAAGTCTGTCACGCAAAGCAGTAACCTTTTTTGCGTTTTCGTCCATGTGTTCAACCATGTCCGTGATTGCAACACCCATTCCGACAATGCCGGGAACATTTTCCGTTCCGGCTCTTTTTCCGCTCTCCTGAGCGCCGCCTTCAATGAGATTCGGAAGATTGATGCCCTTTCTGCAATAGAGAGCGCCAACGCCCTTCTGGGCGTGGAACTTGTGGCCTGAAAGGGAGAGCATGTCAATGTTCTCTTTCTTAACGTCAATGGGAACGTGGCCAACGGCCTGAACCGCATCGGTATGGAAAAGGACGCCCCTTTCACGGCAGAGCTTTCCAATTTCCTCAATAGGCTGAATTGTTCCAATCTCGTTGTTTGCATACATTATTGAAACAAGGCAGGTATCATCCGTAATTGCCTTTTCAACGTCCTCAACGCGAACAATTCCGTTCTCATAGACATCAAGATATGTGACGGTGAAGCCCTGTTTTTCAAGCGCGGCCATCGTGTGAAGAACGGCATGGTGTTCAATCTTTGAAGTGATGAGGTGCTTTTTGCCCTTTTTTGCACCGAGGGCTGCAGCGCCCTTGATCGCCCAGTTGTCCGACTCGGAACCGCCGGAGGTGAAGAAAATTTCTCTTTCATCAGCATTTAGAGCCGTGGCAACCTGAGCGCGCGCCTTTGTGATTGCGCGGTGCGCCGTCTGGCCGATTGCATAAAGGCTTGACGGGTTTCCGAAATGCTCTTTCATATACGGGAGCATGGACTCAATGACGTGCTCGGTCATCGGAGTCGTTGCCGAATTGTCTGCATAAACAAATCTCATATCGTTTTACCCCTTCCGGTATTTGTGTATTATTTTAATTCATTAACCTCAGCAGCCGGCGCACTTTCCGCCGTCAACGCTGCGCTTTGCAAGATCCTCAAGCGTGATGTTATGAACAACGTCAATGATTGCATCATAAATCTTTGTCCAAATGAATGATGTCATGCAATCGCAGTAGTTTTCACAGCACTCGCTGTCTGCGGCGCAGGCAACGGGAGCAAGGCTTCCCTCGGTTGCAATGAGAATCTCCTCAACGGTGATGTCCTTTGCGTCCCTTGTGAGGTGATATCCGCCCTTTGCGCCCCGAACGGACTTCACAAGCCCCTGTTTTGAAAGCAGGTTGATGATCTGCTCAAGATATTTTTCCGAAAGAGCCTCGCGGTTTGCAATATCTTTAATTGAAACGCAGCCCTCTTTTTCATTGAGCGCAATGTCGGTCATTATCCTCAGACCATAGCGACCCTTTGTTGAGATTTTCATTTTTTCACCGCCCTGCAAAGAGAAAGTGTCCGGCAGGAACGAACGCCCCCAGGCGTCAATTCCTACTACATCGGTAGTATATCACCAAAAACAAATCATAGCAAGTACCTATGGATTATTTTCCGTAGAAAATAGCTTTTCCAAGGCATGAAAAATTATACAAAATTGACAAAGGGGGTGGAGGAAGTGAAAAAACATTAAGAACCGGATATTGACAAGAGAATTTTTGTCAACTATAATTAATACAAAGTATGTTGATTTTTATGAAAGGAGTTTTTGCTCATGAGTGAAAAAGAAATGGCGCGCAAACTTCTTGACAATGTTCCGTCAAGTAAGCTTGGCTATGTGATAGCGTACTTGCAGGGCATTACCGCAGATGAGTTTGATGACGATTTGTTTTGCGAAAAGCTTCTTGAAGATTATAAAGAAAACCCGGAAAAAGGAAATTTTGTTTCGTTTGAGGAAATGGCAAAAATGAGTGGGGTTGAAAGCAATGAATTATAAAATTGTTTTTGACAAACCTGCGCAAAAGTTCTTGCTTAAGCAGCCGCCCGAACAAAGAAAGCGCTTGCTTTCCGCGATTAAAAAATTGCCCTATGCCGGAGACATCAAGGCAATGCATGGATATACCGGGTACTTTCGCCTTCGTGTCGGGAGCTACCGGGTGATCTACTCGGTTGACAATGATGTATTGATTATCTGCGTTGTCAATATCGGTAATCGCGGCGACATCTATAAAAAATGATCAAACCCACCGTCGTTTTTCGGCGGTGGGTCATTTTATAAGTTCATTGAGCGAAAGCCCTGTGACTTGAGCAATGCACCGAAGCTCAATATCGGTCACAAAGCGTTTTCCGCTTTCAATGCGCTGAACGGCATTTTTGTCAATGTCAAGTCCGGCAACCTGAAGCTTGTCGGCAAGTGCACGCTGCGAAAGCTTTTCCTTTGTGCGCCAAGCAGCAACAGTCTTTCCGCAAAGGTTGTTTTTTCCATCGGCAGTCTTATTGATGAACATAAAAAAATCTCCCTTTTGACATTCAGTACTTGTCAACGGGAAAATTATATGCTATAATCACTGTATTATGTGACATTCACTGGATGTCAATTTGAGGAAAAGAGTGAAACCGCTTTGAATAATCGGTAAGGCAGAGGATGTAATCGGTTGAAACGTCATAAAAGAGGCTGAGTTTGATGAGGTGGCGGATTGGAAGTTCGTTTGCTCCCCTTTCATATCGGGCATACATTGTTTGGGATGTTCCGAGGTAATCGGCAATTTCCTGCTGTGTTTTGTCAAAATCTTCACGAAGATCGCGCAGTCGCTTTTGATAATCCACGTTCACACCCCGTTTCCGTTAACTGCTTATACTAATTATAAGTAATAAATAAATTTACTATTGACTTTAGTAAATATTTTTACTATAATATTTTAAAATATTTAAGGAGTGTGTTGAAAATGAAAAATCGTATCAAAAAATCTTTATCATTGTTACTTGTGGTAATAATGCTGCTGACAACAGCACCGCTCACAGGCTTAGACAGCCTTTTTGCTTCAAAGGCTTCTGCGGCGTATTTTGTCGGCAATCACATTAAATACGGGAACTATCCGCAAAGCGAGGTTACTAACAGCAGTACGCTTTTGCTTTTGAACAGCAAATCAAAAAAATGGAAAAGCTATAGATATTACAGTGGCTCCGGTTCTACGACTGACGGCAAGATGAAACCGTCGGATTATATGTACTACGCCGACATTGACGTTGACGGAGATGGACTTCGTGATTACAGAGCTGTGAAGATTGATAAATACAGACCGTATTATACCGGATATACATCAAGCAGTTCATACTCATATCAAGACGAAAACGGTTACACAACAGGAAATATTTATTATTTCAAATTCGAGCCGATTGAGTGGCGCATACTTAACCCGACCGACGGACTCATTATGACCAAAAAAATAATGGACAGTCAGGCGTATAATAACTACCTCATTTCTACATATAGCGCATACTGGGGCAATGCCGACAAAACATATTACGCAAACGATTATTACAATTCCTCAATCCGTCAATGGCTTAACTATGATTTTTATAACACAGCATTTACCTTTTCACAGGCAAGCAATATCAGAAAAGACGTAACCCTCAATAATGATTGCTATAGTTCTTCCTTTCCGAAGTATAATTCAAAAGAGAGTAATGATAAAATTTTTCTGCTATCCTATAATGAAGCAGAAACAAGCTCATACGGCTTCAACTCATCTTTATCAAAGCAAGACACCGCGCGAAAGGCTCAAGGCACTGACTATGCCAAAAGTCAGGGTCTTTATGTACACAGTAACAATTATGCCAGATGGTGGTTACGTTCGCCGGGTAGTGCCAGTGCCAGTGTGTGGCCTGTCCTCTACTATGGTGAGTGCAACTACATGACCAATGCCTACCAAACATTTCAAGGCATTCGTCCGGTTTGCCGACTTTACAACTTGAAGAATGACATTTCTAAATCTTCGATTAATAATAACATAGGATCGGGTGCTGAAAGTTCTTGCTCAAATGGTCATATGCCATATACCGAAAACAATGCCATTGCACCGACTTGTACAAAAACCGGCTTGACTGCAAGCACACGTTGTTCCGTTTGTGATGAGTTGATTTCAGAGCAAAAAGAAACACCCGCACTCGGTCACACCGATTCAAACTCAGACAAAAAGTGCGACCGCTGCGGCATAACGCTCGGTGAACCGGAAAAACCGAACACACCCGACACCCCCACCGCGAACTGCACTCACCTTTGCCACAAGGGCGGATTCATTTGGCGCATTGTCCGCTTCTTCTGGAAGCTGTTCAAAATGAACAGGAACTGCTCCTGCGGCGTTGCCCACTATTAATCATCACACCCCATAACGCAACCGCCGGTGAAGGCTCAAGCTTCACCGGCGGCTTTTGTATAATCATTTCTCTCTTCTCTTTTAATCGTTAATCAGCCATCGTTTCCGAAAAGCGTTGAAAGATTAGCTTTTTATCATTCCCTTAAAGTTCAACCCTGAGAATATAAATTTTAAAAATGTTAAGGATAACCTTGAAAATCTTCACGATGTACTCAAAGAAAGTTTTGAAGAAGTTTTTGACGCTGTCATTCTTCTCCTCTTCCTCAGCCTCCTTGTAATCGGAAACAACCTCGCCCTGAGTTTTGTCCTTCTGAATTGCAAAGCGGTCAACATTCTGCGCTCCGTTTTCGTCAACACCGTATGCGTTGAAATAAAGCACGCCATCCCTGATTTCAACGGACGCAAACATCGGCTCGTCAAGCGAAAAAACCTTTTCTCCGCGCGGGAAGTATTTGTCCGTTTTGGTAACATCGTTTTGAATGTATGTCTTGACTCCGGCGCAGCCCGTGATAACATAGGTTGTTCCGCTCGGCGTCACCTGGGTCTTATAGATGTCCCCGTCTTTCCTGAGATAGGTTATATCGGTCGCCGTCTTTTTGTTGTTGACGAGCGACGCGGTTCTGAGGTAAACGTGGTCATGGCCGCTGAACACCATGTCAATCGAAAGCTCCGGCATAAGAACGGAGAGCTGCTCTCTGATTGCGCAGACGTCCTTGTCCTTGTAATGCGAGCCCTGCGAGTACGGCGCTTTGTGCAGCGCAACAAACTTCCACTGCGCATTGCTGTTTTTCATGTCGGCCTTGAGCCATTCAATCTGCTTTTCTGAAAGTCCGTTTGTCTTTGAGTCAAGGTCGTTTGAGTTGAGAACCGCAAAGTGGACGTTGTTATAGGTGAAGGAATAATAAACGCCGGTTGTTGTGTCCTGATTCGGAACATTCGGAAGGGTGAAATAATTCACCGTTGCGTTTGTTCCCTTGCCCTCATGGTTTCCGCTCAGCGGCATCATGTTTGTGTTCATGAGATATTTTGACGCGGTGTCAAACATATACTGCCACTGATGATTGTTGTCTCCGTGGTCAACAAGGTCTCCGGTGTTCATGATGAACGCGGCTTCCGGGTACTTACCGAATGCCGTTTTGAGAACATTCACCCATGAGCGTTCATACTGTCTTACGTTCTGTGACTGCGGGTCGGACATATGGAAAAACGTCACGTTCTTTGAGCCATCGGCGGTTGTGATTTTTCCCGTCTCGCTCCACCAGCCGTACTTCTCGTTTCCGACTCTGTAATAATATGTTGCGCCCTTTTCAAGGCCGGAGAGTGTTGCCGTGTGGCGAATCATGTCAAATTTATACTGGAAAAGACCGAACACGCCAAGGTCGATTCCAGGGAACGAGCGGACAACCTTTTCGCTTGTTGTTTTAACGGTGAAGTCCTCCGGTGCGTTTGCCTTTCCGGTGAACTGCGGCTCGGAGTCTGCTTTATAAATTTCAATGTCTGAGCTTTCAAGCGTATATTTTGAGAACCAGCTCACAGTGCTTTGAGTTTGGGAATCCTCACCCATGACAACGCTGACCATTGTTGGCAGACGGTAATTTTCCCTTGTTGCTTCCGGTGTGACGGGCGTTGTGAAGTATGAAACGCCAAAGTCTCCGTTCTCCTGCGGATTTTTGTCCGAGGTGAAGTCGCGGAGAATCCAGCCGACAAAAATTCCGACCGACTCAAGCTGGCTTTCGGTGAGATATTTGCTCATATACGCCTTGTCAAGAACATCATAGAGGCTCGTATACGGAAGTACGCCGAGGCCGAAAACAATTTTGACAAGGTTGAGATATGTATAGTCTCCGCGCAAAACCTGACCGAGCAGGAAATTGAGTCCTTCCCCGAGTCTTTTTTGAATCGCATCGTCTGCAAGGAGCTTGTCAACACGGATTTCAAGCTTTGCAAGAATTCCGTCCTCAATGAGGTCATTGAACGCAATGTCAAGAAGCTTATAGAAAATGTCATGAAGGAGCGTTCCGTTTTCAAAGCTGTCAATAACGGCGTTCATGAACTTATCGTCCGAGCTGTCCTCGTTTCCGGTGTACCAATAGGCCATTGCAGAAAGCACGGCATCGCCAAAGGTTCCGTTCTTTGTTTTATCGCCAAAGCCGAGAGTATCAACAAATTTTTCGCACGGAACGGAGGCAACCTCCATTGAAACAATCTTTTCAACAATGGGCTCCAGAAGGTCATAAAGATTTTGCGGATTTTTGATATACAAATCTGAAATCTGCTCGCAGAGATCCTCAATGAACCACATCAGATTGTCAACGGTGAAGATGTTGTATGACCCAATTTTGATTCCGTCTTTTATATACGGCTTGAGGAAGCCGGAAAGAATCTCTTTAAGGTCAATGTTCATTGTTTTAAGGAACGGGAGAATTCCTCCGGCGGCATTGATTTTTTCAATATAGCCTCCGCCGAAGTTTTTAACAAGACCCATTGCAAACGCGGTCACATCAGCCTTTCCGCTTTTTGAAAGTCCGCCGCCGAAGCAAAGGTCAAAGGCCTTTTTCTTGTATGTTCCGTTGTCATATGTAACACCGTCAAAGGTCATTTTCTGAACGGCGTCAAAGTCTATCGAGTCAATCTGAAGCTCGTTTTCGCCGTCCTCAAAGGTTGAAATCGTCATCTCGCGATACATATTCGGATATCCGGTGAGGGAGTTTGTTTCAACGTCATAGAGAGTTTTTCCGTTGTCATTTGTAACTGCGGCGGTGTCGTTCGTGTGGAGATGGCCGGAGAAGGAATAATTGATTCCCCAGTCGGCAAGCTGCTCTGAAACCTCAAGATAGTTGTCAAGCGTGAACGCAAAGGTTATTGACGGCTCGCACTCCATGTGGGGAGCCATGTTGTGATGAATCATCAAAAGCGGCGTTTTTCCGTTCTTCTTTGCGTCATCGGTCCACCTTTTGATCCACTGCATAAGCTCCGGAGTAACCTTTCCGGAGGTGAGATCTTTTCCGGGCTCATCAAAGGAGTAAAGGCAGCTGTCAACAACAATGAGGCGATAGCTTTCGTCAAGGTCGGCAACATATGAAAGTGCACCCTGAACCTTTTCTCCCTTTTTGGCGTAGGTGTCAAAAGCAAGGTCATAGCCGAGGTTTTTATAAACCTCTCTGAACTCATCGGCGGTGATTGCCCTTGCGGCTTCCTTTTTGTTGTTTTCAAAGGTCATTGCCTTGTTTGTGTTGATGTCGTGGTTTCCGTTGATAACAAGGAACTGGAAGCCGCATTTTGCCTCATATTCCTCAAGGATTTTTGCAAGCTCGGCGTGAGCCTCATATTCGCTGTCCTTTGTCAGGTCGCCGGGAAGGAGGACATATTTGATGCCCGTTTTCTTTGCCCTTTCGGCGAGGGTGTCGAGCGCGGTGCGCAAAATGTTCTCGCTCTCATTATACATTTTTGACTCAAGGCGGCAGTATTCGAGCCATTCGGCGCCGCGCGCGCCCATGAGACTTTCGGGATAAAAATGAATGTCTGACATCGTTGCAAACGGAAGCGATGCAGTCTTTTTTCCGTGCTCCGGCTTTGCGAATGAAACGAGCGAAAAAGCGCCCATTGCAAGAACAAAGGCAAGGAACAGTGCCAATGCTTTTTTAAAGGTTTTCATCTTGGTTTCTCCTTTTTTTCCGGGTCAAAACGCCCGCATTTATATGAGCATTATAGCAAACTTTTTTTGCTATTTAAAGACAGCAAACATTCTGTCATTATTTTTCGGCGCTTTGACGGAATTTTCTTTGAGTGTTTTGGTGATTATGCCCAAGGGCCGAATATCGTTCGGCTTGACAAACAATCTGAGGCCGGATATAATGAAAAAAGCCGCCGCGCAGGCGGCAGGCTCTTTGAATTTTGTTACAGTTTTTTTTGTTACTATATACATAGTAACGCTTGACGGGAAGATATCGGGTGCTCACGCACTTTTATCTCTTCTGCGCTTCAAGATAATATATCGGCTGGCCGAGGTCTGAAAAGCGCTTTTCATATTCGGTCACAATGTTCCCCTCAATTCCGCTTTTGTGAAGGTCAAGGGAAACGGTATTCAAAAGAAAGCCGCATTTTGAAAATTCGCAGAGCGAAAACTCAAAAAAGTGCATATTGTCCGTTTTCTGGCGGATAATGCCGCCGTCTTTGAGCAGACGCTTATACATCTCAAGAAAAATTTCATGGGTGAGGCGGTGCTTCGCCTGCCGCTTTTTCGGAAACGGACAGGAATGATTGAGATATATCATTTCAATACTGTTTTCCGGAAGGAAGTATTCAAGCTTTTCCGCCCCGATGACCATAAAGCGCAAATTTGAAAGATTGTTGTTTTTTGCTTTTTCACACGCTTGAACAACAACATTGCGGTTGACCTCAACGGCAAGGAGGTTGAGCTGCGGATTCGCTTTTGCCGTTTCGCAGGCGAACTGGCCCTTTCCGCAGCCGATTTCAAGATGAACGGGATTGTTGTTTCCAAAGATTTTTTTGTAATCAATAATGTTTTTTTCAATAAGGGCGTTGCCGTTTTCGTCATAGCCGCCGTGAACATAGCCGAGGTCAAGGATATATTCGCCGCAGCTTTCAAGGCGCGCTTCAAGGTTCTTTTTCCTTCTCATTCTCATTTTTCTGTTCCCACCTTAATTTTCACTGATAATGAATTATACCATAAAACAAAACATTTTCAAGAGGTGACCCGATGATAACACTGAAAAACCGGCTGGAAAACAAAAAGCGCCGTTTCCTTTTTGAGCGCTTCCTTGTCAAAAGGCGCCTTTCCGGCGAAAAAGTCTTTTATCCGCTCTATTCAAAAGAGGAAATTGAAGAGGAGCCCTCGCGTGCGTTCGCAAGCGTGATTCCGTTTCTCATCAAAAAGCACGCCCCGACCGTCATTGTCTGTCCCGGCGGAGCGTATGAGTTCCTCTCGTTCAATGCGGAGGGCGGCGATTACGCAAGGGCTTTCAACAAAGCCGGATTCAATGTTTTTCTGCTCAACTACCGCGTTGCCGGCGCCGCGCGGTTCCCGAACCCGATGGAGGATCTTGCGCGCGCAATCTGTTTTGTTAAGGCGCACGCCGCGGCGTTCTGCGTCAACGAAAAAAAGCTTGTGATTGTCGGCTCCTCCGCCGGAGGTCATTTGTGCGCATATTTCGGCGCAAGATATAAGGAGTTTGAAACGCTCTATCACGGAAAGGAATATTCCCTGCGTCCGAGCGCAATCGTCCTTTCATATCCGGTCATCAGTATGTTTGAAGAAACTCACGAGCTTTCGCGTCTGCGTCTGCTCGGCCTTCATTCAACGCCGGAGGAACAAAAGGACAAGTCCGTTGAACTCATTGCGGATGAAAACTATCCGCCAACATTTTTCTGGCACTGCGAGGGTGACTGCACCGTTCCGATAAGCAACAGCATCCGCCTTGACGAAAGGCTTTCAAAAATGGGTGTGAAGCACGTTTTCATGCGCTATCCGGACGGCGGCCACGGAATCGGCCTCGGCCGGAACACAACCGCGGACGGCTGGTTTGAAAAGGCCGTTGAGTTTTTGAAGGAAACAATATAAAAGGCCGCTGATTGACCGGAAAGCAAGACCTTAAGTGCTTCCGGTTAATCAGCGGTTGTTTGATTTAATAATGCTCCTCGCCGCAGATGCAGACGCGGTGAATTTTCATAATCTTCCAGAATATCCGGACAATTTTATAGACAACCTTTGTCAGCCCGAACCTGTGGCAGGCGCAGCGGCAATCCTCAGGCGTTGAAAACGCCGCACCGCAGTTGTCGCAAATCATGTCGTGATTTCCGTCGCAATGCTCAAGAGCCGGAATTTCGGTCCCCTTTCCAACAAGCTCTTTGCAGCCTGTGCAGTATATATCGCCACTGTAGCCGCTTTTGTTGCAGGTTACGGGAACGGCGTTTTCCGTTGTGAGTGCGCTGTGGTTATTCGGATTGATTTTTATTGCCTTTGTTTTTGTTTTCCCGCAGTATTTGCAGGTGTAGGTCATGACGCCCTTTGAAACGCAGGTTGCCTGTTTTGTTATGGCTCCTCCGTCATAGTCGTGGTCGCAGGAGAGGTTCTCCGCGCTCAGGAAAACCCCGTCCGTTGTTTCATACCACGTTTCGCCGAAAATATTCAGAGTCTCCGTGCAGGCTCTGATTTTTTTCCCCTTTTCAAGTGTGCAAACGGTTTCCGCGGCGGAAAGCGGTGCGCTTTTTGCTTCCTTTCCGGCCTTGAGAACGAACGGTCTGTCCGCATATTCCGAACGTGCGTTTTTCCCTTGCGGAGTAAGATATGAGGAATAGATGTAATCGCCGTTTTCCGTGAGGTACCAAAGACTGCCGTCTCTGTCATAGACAAAGCCTTTTGCAATAACCTGCGCACCGCGCCAAAGCGTGCGCGTTCTTCCGGCGGAAAGGCGAGGGTCGTTTTTAAGAATCTTTTCGTTCGCGCGAACGGTGAGAGTTTCGGTGATGCTGTTTGATGGAGCTTTTGCGTTTTCGTCAAACAAAAGGTCTGAGCAGTAGATATATCCGCCGCTTTTGAGTCTATACCAGACGTTGCCGTATTCATTGTAAAGATAGCCGTTAATTTCCGCGCTTTTGTTCTTTTTGACCTTTCCGAGCGTGTCTGAGTCTCCGTTCGGATAGCGGTAGACCGTTTTTGCGCTCAAGACCTGCGCCGTGCATTCAACAAAGCCGGACGGAGAAAACGCGCCGCTGTCCGCTTTTTGAAGGTCCGTTCCAACCGTGTAATCACCCTCGGCGGTTTTATACCAGAGCATTGAGTTTTCGTCATACAGATAGCCCGTGACGTTCACGGCGCTTCCGGGCAGAAGCTCCCTTGTCTGAGCGGCGCTTTCGTTTGCCGAAAGGCGCGCAATCTTTGCCGCATCAGAAACCTTAAAGGAGGCGTTATATGAAATGAGGTTTTCGCCCTTTGATTTATACCCAACAAGGCCGTATCCCTTGATTTTCGGGCTTGAAAGCGGATATGAGCTTTCAATGACCTGATAGGCGCGGTTCTTGGCGCTCCAGGCGTTGCCCTCAACGGTGTTCACCGTGTCACCCTCAACGGACTCAACAAGACCCACATGGTCGCCGTATGCGCTCATGGGCGTGTTCGGATTTTTCGGCTCAAAGTCAAAAAAGATGAGGTCGCCGCTTTGCGGTGTATAGACATCCTTTGAGTAATAACGCACACCGAAATCCTCCGCGTCCGCCCAGGTGTTGTCCTTGAGAACGCCCTCATCCACTCCGGCCTGCCGCGCGCACCAGACAACAAAGCAGGCGCACCACGCAATGTTGCCGCGTCCGGCGGTGTATTTTGTTCCGTCACGGTTTCCAACTTGAGTTTTTGCAATTTCAACAATGTCCTTTCGCGCGTTGCCGGTGTTTCGATATGTATTTTCATATTCACCGAAGGCGGAAAACGGCAGAATGCAAACAACCATTAAAAAAGCAAGAAGCACTGCCGCAGGTTTTTTAATGCAACGATTCATTGTTCTCATTATCTCCTTGTAATCGTTTATGTGTTATCTTAATATTTTCAAAACAAAAATCGAACCGTGCCGCAGCGTTCCGCAGCACAAGTCCGATTTTTTGCTGTTTTGCTGTTTAAACTCAGCCCTCATTTTTCGCAAGCGCATCAAGCGACTGCTTTTTGAGGTAGGCATTGATAAAGCCGTCAATGTCTCCGTCCATAACGGCATTGATGTTGCCCATTTCAAAGCCGGTTCTGTGGTCCTTGACAAGGGTATACGGCATGAAAACATAGGAGCGTATCTGGCTGCCCCAACCGATCTCCTTCTGGTCGCCCTTAATGTCCTCAATCTTGTCAAGGTGTTCGCGCTCCTTGATTTCAATGAGCTTTGACTTGAGCATCCTCATGCAGACCTCGCGGTTCTGGTGCTGACTGCGCTCAACCTGACAGCTGACAACAATTCCCGTTGGAATATGGATAAGACGAACGGCCGAGGAGGTTTTGTTAACCTTCTGTCCGCCTGCGCCGGAAGCGCGGTAAACCTCCATCTTGATGTCCTCCGGGTTAATTTCAACCTCAATGGTGTCATCAATTTCCGGCATAACCTCAAGGGAAGCAAAGGAGGTGTGGCGTCTTCCCGAGGAATCGAACGGAGAAACGCGGACAAGGCGGTGAACGCCCATCTCGCTTTTGAGGTAGCCGTATGCGTTCTCCCCCTCAACAAGAACAACGGCGGACTTGAGTCCGGCTTCATCGCCGTCAAGGAAGTCAAGCGTTGTGTATTTATATCCGTGCTTTGACGCCCACTGGCCATACATTCTGAAAAGCATCTGACACCAGTCCTGCGCCTCCGTTCCGCCGGCTCCGGCGTGGAAGGTGAGGATGGCGTTCTTTGAGTCATATTCGCCGGAAAGGAGGGTTGAAAGCATCTGCTTTTCAAGCTCCTTTTCAACCGCTTCAACGCTTGCGCGGCATTCATCAACAAGGTTAAGGTCGCCCTCCTCGTCTGAAAGCTCAATCATCATGAGCGCATCATCATACGCGGTTTTAAGGTCATCATAGGCTTTGATTTTGTTTTTGAGCGAGGCAATGCGCTGGAGAACCTTTTGTGAATTTGCAAGATCGCCCCAGAAGTCCTCGGCGGCGGTCTTTTTTTCAAGCTCTTCAATTTCTGCGCTCATTTTTTTCAGACCGAGCGCGTCGGCAAGCTCCGCCAGGGGCTTTTCGCTTTCAAGAAGGCGGAGTCTGAGTTCTTCAAATTGAATCATCAAAAATACAATCCTTTCGTGTGTGCATATAAATTAAAGCTGAATCCTTTTGAAACAGAAAAGTTTTTAAATCATTGGTTCTGTCCTTTCAAAAAACAATAAAAAGGCATATTAACTTATATATTATACATACTTTTCACTCAAAGAGCAACCGAAAAACCAAAAATCTCCTGTTTTTTTGAAAAAAAACCTGAAAATGGCCGCAAAGTAATTGCAATTTTTTCAGAAAACAGTAAAATATATAATGAATAATCTGTGCGGAAAATCAACCGTGTTTTGGATATCACCGCGCAAAATATATAATGAACAAAAAGAAAGGCGCAAAATGAGATACGAAAACAACATCTGCGATGGCTGCAAAAAAAAGTTCTCTGAAACCGATGACATTGTTGTCTGCCCGGTTTGCGGAACTCCGCAGCACCGCGAGTGCTATGAAAAAAACGGAGAATGCGTCAACGCCGCTCTCCATGAAAGCGGCTTTTCCTGGCACGGAGAAGTGACCACTCCCCTTTCAAAGGAAAACGAAAAAAAGCAGCAGAAACAAGCTCAGGGCGAAGAGCTTGTTTGCCCCGCGTGCGGAAGCGTTAATCCGCCAAAGTCAGACTTCTGCTCCGTCTGCGGCCAGAAGTTCACCTTTTTCGGCGTGAATCTTCTTGAAAAAGAGCAGCGCCTTAACCGTGAAATTGATGAGGAGGACAGACTCAACGACGTTTTCTGGGAGGTTCAAGAGGCAATCAACAGCGGAAACGGAACGGACGCGGACATCGAGCGTATGCTTGACGCACGCGCAAAAATTGTTGCCCCCGGACTTTCAAAGGAACAGGAGCAGGAGGTTCTCTGCGGCCAGCCGATTAAGCGCGTTCTTGTTTTTGTTTCCGTAAACGCCGTGAAGTACATCAACAAATTCAGAAAAATTGAAAGCAAAGGCTCCCTGACATGGAACTGGGCGGCGTTTTTCTTCACTCCGTTTTGGTTCTTTTATCGCAAGCTTTACAAAATCGGCGGAATTTTCCTTTTCATCCGCCTTGCGCTGTCTTTGCTGATGCTTCCGTTTATGAACAACTTCCAGTCGCTTTATGAGGCTTTTCTTTCCGCGGCGCAAAATTCAACAACGGACGCCGCTTTCATGACCGCATACAACAATTTTCTTCACGGCGCCATGCCCATTTATATTTTGAGCTTTTTGATTATTGCTCTCTCGGTTGTTTCGGCGCTGATTGCAGACAGGGTCTATAAAAAATATGTGACCTTTACTCTGTCTGAAGCGGCTCAGATTCACAATCCGCTCATTTTTTCAAATTACTTCTTGCGCTGCAGCGGCTGCAATATGCTCGCCGCCTTCACCTCGCTCGCAGCTGCCCTCGTTATTCCGAACATTGTTTCACTGTTCATTCAATAAGGTTTCACAAGGAGAAAACGCTATGAAAATCAGAAAAGCAATCATCCCGGCCGCCGGACTCGGAACAAGGGTTCTTCCGGCCTCAAAGTCCATTCCGAAAGAGATGCTCAACATTGTTGACAAGCCCGCAATCCAGTATATTGTTGAGGAAGCCGTTGAAGCCGGTATTGAGGAAATTCTCATCATCACCAACCGCGGAAAGGGCGCCATTGAGGACCACTTTGACCATTCCTTTGAGCTTGAGGCCAACCTCAAAAACAACCCGGCCAAAAAGAAAATCTATGACGAAATTCTTGAACCGGTACATATGGCAAACATCTACTTCCTGCGCCAGAAGGAAACCAACGGCCTTGCGGACGCGATTGCAAAAACGCGCCACTTCATCGGCAACGAACCGTTTGCAATTCTTTACGGCGATGACGTTATCACAAACAAGGGCGGAAAACCCGTTATCGGCCAGCTCTGCGATGCCTTTGAAAAATATCAAAAAGGCGTTGTCGGCGTGAAAGAGGTTCCGCGCAAGGACGTCAGCCGATACTGCTCGCTTGATGTTACACCGCTTGAGGGCAGGCTCATGGAATGCCATGACATCATTGAAAAACCGACTGAGGAGCAGATTATTTCCTGCTACTCAATCCTCGGCAGAGTTGTCATGCCGCCGGAAATTTTTGATATTATTGACAGCACGCCCGTTAACCCGAAGGCCGGTGAGGTGTACTTCACGGACTCGATGGTTCTTCTTGCAAAAAAGCTCGGGTTGCTTGCGCTTGATTTTGAAGGCACGCGGTACGACATGGGCAACAAGCTCGGAATCATGAAAGCGAACTGTGAATTTGCGCTTGACCACGATGAAATCGGCGCCGACTTCAGAGAGTATCTCAAAGAGCTTGCAAAAACGCTTTGATTTTTCAAGGCATTTTCCCGCCTGACGTTTTTTCGGAAAAGAGATGGTTAAAAAGTGAACATCGGCGCGTCATCCTCGTGCTTTTATCCGCTTGAAACGGAAAAGGCACTTGAGCTTGTTGGAAAGGTCGGAATAAAAATCACCGAGGTCTTTTTCAACTCTCCCTCTGAGCTGGAAGCGCCCTTTATCAGACAGCTTGAAAAAATCAAAAGCGAGTACTCCATGGATATCACTGCCGTTCACCCGTTCATGTCCTTCTCTGAGGGGTACAGCATTTTCAGCTCATACCGCCGCCGATACACAGACAGCCTTGAGTTTTTCAAAAAATACTTTGAAGCCGCCGCCGCGCTCGGCGCCTCCTTCCTCAATCTCCACGGCTCAAACGGCGGAAAAACAATTCCGGACAGCGAATACGCCGAACGGCTCGGCGCCCTCATTGAGGAGGGGAAAACTTTCGGCGTCCGCGTCAGCCATGAAAATGTTGTTCATTATTCCGGCGAAACGCCGCAGTTCATGGAGTATCTGCGCTCTCAGCTTGGCGAAAACTTCAAAATGACGCTTGACCTCAAGCAAGCCCGCCGCGCCGGTATTGACCCGTTTGATTTCGTTGAAAGGCTCGGCTCTTCAATCTGTCACATTCATGTCAGCGACTGCTCAAAAACCGAGGACTGCCTGACGCCGCAAAGGGATGGATTGTTTGATTTTCCACGTTTGTTTAAAAAGATGGGCTCGCTCGGATACGGCGGAAGCTACATTGTTGAGCTTTACCGCCATAACTTTGCGGACGAAAATGAGCTGAAGCGCGGTGTTGATTACCTTAATGCGCTGGCGTCCGCCGTTTGGCCGGACAGATAATAATTATGCTCTAAAGCAGAAGTTTTCCACGTTCCGGAAAAGGAGTGTGGAAAACTTTTTTGTTTGTGCGGTTCATCTTTTGGAAGCGAAAGCAACCCCGGTCAATCACAGTCCGGGGTTGGTTCTTCCTGTTTGGTTATTTTTTAAAAGCGTCCTTGAGATATCTGAAAAGCCTTGTGAAGAAATTGAAAAGAGCTTTGAAAAAGTCCTTGGGTTCCTCGCGTTTTGTCGGTTCGCCGCTGACTACCGGCGTGAGAGATTCATCTTCAAAGTTAAAGTGGTAGTCATGGCAGCCATAGTTTGAACTCTTTCTCGGCAGCCAGTTAATGCTCCGGTAAACATGAGCCGCGCCGCCGTCAACGGGTTCTCCGTCCTTGTTCAGGCGAACATCGTCATAAAGCGGAGCAAAGCTGTTATAAAACGCATCGCAATACTTGCTCCAATCACCATTGGGGTTCACCGGCATCTCCTTGAGTCCTTCCTTTGTTGCATTAATGATGTAATCTTTTTCAACGTCTTTTGCGTCAATTTTGTTTCCGTTTGCGTCAAAAAGGTCAAAGCCGCAGCCCGAAAGATAAACTATCGGGTATTCCTCATTTCCGGCATAAGAAAAAGGAACAACCGAAAGCAACAGCATAGTTGCCGTTAAAAGAACAGACAGTATTTTTTCCGCGATTTTTCATTCCAAACACGCTTCCTTTGTTATGATGGAAATATTATATAATTTTTTTCGATTAAGTCAATGACAATTCAGAGATTCGCAGCAGCAATTAAGACAACTTAGTCAAATTCAAAATTTTTTTCACCCTTTAGGTTGATTTGAAGTTCAGCTTGTATGATGACCTCACCGAAGCAAAAAGGGCAAAATTTTTCTCAAGGAGCTTTATAAAGCACAAAATCAAAAACTTTTTTCGTTTAAAGTTGTATTTAGGTATTCAGGTTATCATATAACCGTAATCGGGAGGTGGTTACATGAACGGACAGAACAATGTTCTCGTTTGCGTAACGCCGCAGGAAAGCTCCAAAAACCTTATCGCCGCCGGCAAGGCTCTTGCCGAAAAGAGCGATGCGCAGCTTCAGGTCATCACGGTTCTTCCCCTTAACGGCGAAACGCAAAAGGATTGGCCCCAAATGCTTGATTCCCTTTTTCAATCGGTTCAAAACGCCAAAGGCGAAATGGCGGTCTATTTCAGCGATGATCCCGACCTCACCATTGCCGCTCATATGGCAAAAACCAAGCCTTTGCTGCTTGTTGTTGGTTTCCCCGGTGAAAACAGCAACAACTTCATTTCCCTGATTCATCTCCTTGTTCCGGAAACCCCGATAAGCATGGTCGATAAGGACAGACGCATCTATAATATGCTGCCCTTCGAGGAAAACCGGAGCGTACACCGTTAATTTTTGACAGCTTCCACAAACTCTCCCCGGCAGTTCGACTGCCACGTTTGTTTTTTCATTTTTTTCTCTCTGCCAGGAACCCGACTCAGCCGAGTCGGGTTCTTGGTTTATATAATTTTCATCAGCAAAGCAAAACGAGCACTTCAAGCTTTGTCCTTATGAAACGATTCGGCGTTTTTCAAAATCTGACATTCAAAAAGGCTGCCCAAACCGGACAGCCTTTTGTTTTTCAATCAAGAGCTCAGATGACAAAGAACATTTTGAGAACAAAGCGGAAGATATCACCGAAAATCGCCGGGCTCATGAAGTCTGAAACATAGCGGTCAAACTTTTCGCCAACAACGTCACAGTAATAGATTGAATGAGTTTCATAGTTTTCAATGTCGTTTTCATTGAGGTTGAAAACTCTCATCGATCTGTGGTCGCCTCTGCCGTATGCGCGGAAGCCTGTTCCGCCGTTGTAACCGAGAACAATGCCTTCCCTTGTTCTTCCCATGAAGTTGTTAACATGGTCGTGAGCAAAGAAAGCACCGATGATGTCACCCTTTTCAAGCCACGCTTCATACTGGCCGGTGGTGTGGTCAAGCGGCTCTGAGCAGGGAGCCTCACCCATCACGTTGTCATCTCCGATGAGGCCGGAGTTTTCGTCAAGGGCATACCACTTGCGGTTGTCAATGTTGAAGCAAGCCTTGTCCGCCTGCTTATAGGTCACCTGATCGACAAACTGATAAATCTCCTTAATGGGAACGTGCTGGAAAAGGAGTGAGGGAACAACCTCATTTCCGTTGGCAGCCTTAAGCTCATCGCTCTTCTGCTTGTACCATTCAACCTGCTCGGGATATACGCCGCTGTAACCGGTGACGCTGCCGTTTTTGTTGTTGGTGTCAATCATGTATACGTTGAGCGCCATTTTGCTGCTGTCCTTTGAGGAATAGATGGGAACGGAATATGAACCGGGGTCATTCTCCGTTGTTCCGGCCTGAGAAACGCAGTATTCAAACTGTTTGAAAACGTCCATCATTTCCTTGGTTGAAACCTTTTTTTCAAGGTCATGGTCATGGTTGCCGAAAGTTACGGCAAAAGGAACCTTCGCATCGTTAAAGATTGTTCCGAGGGCGGTGAGAGCCTTTTTGATCCTCTTCGGTGTTGCGCCAATGAACATATCAGAAAGCATATCGCCGGGAACAACAATGAGGTCGGGCTTCTCCTGAGCGATACCGGCCTTGAGGAAGGCAACGGTCTTTTTGTTCATGTTGTCAATGTCCTGCGTGTCATTGATCTGAAGAATTTTGAATGTTCCGTCCGCATTGAAGCTGAGCTTATCCGGCGTTCCGGCAGCAAAAGCAACAGAGCAAAGCGCAAAAATCATCAGAAGCGAGAGAACAATACTGAGAATTTTTTTCATGATTTTCATGACTCCTTTTTCCGCGGCTGTTAGTGGCCGCTAATTAGCATTTTTATTATATCAGACGATTCTGTGAAATGCAACAAATTCAGGAAGATTTGTTTTTTTGGGGGAAAGGAACGGTTTTTTAAAACTTTCCGCCCTTTGCGCCGCCGAACTTTCCGCCGCCCTTGGCTCCCTTTGAGCCGCCGCCGAGCGTGATGTTTTCAAGAACATTGGACTCAAAGGCATAGGTGATTCCCTCCTGCTCGCGCTCGCGCTTGAGCGCAAGAGAAATCATTTTGTCAAGCAGCTTTGAATACGGAACACCCACCGGCTCCCAGAGATAAAACGAAAGCGAACCGGGAATGGTATTGATCTCATTGAGGAAAATTTCTCCGGACTTTGTGTCCATCATGAAGTCAATTCTTGAAACACCGCTGCAGCCGAGGCATTTGAATGCGTCAACGGCATATTTTTGAATTTTTGCTTTTTGTTCGGGAGTGATGTCCGCCGGAATTTTCCTTTTGAGTGAGGCCATTCCGCTTTTTGCGCCGCCCGTTTTTGCGCCGCCAAACTTTCCGCCGCTTTTTGCGCCGAGCTTTCCGCCCTTTGCGCCGCCGGAGCTTCCGGAGCTTAAGTATTTATCACTGAAGGAGAGAATTTCATCGCTGTTGACCGGCTCCTCACATTCGGACGGCTCTGCGTGTTCATAGTCGCCGCAGACCGAGCAGTTGATTTCCTTAAGGTTTTGAACCGCACGCTCAACAAGAACTTTGTCCGCATAGCAAAACGCCATGTCAAGCGAATCAAGAAGCTTTTCCCTCTTGTCCGCCTTTGAAATTCCGATTGATGAGCCCAAATTGACGGGCTTGACAATGACCGGATAACCAATGCGCTTTTCAATCGCGTCAACAACGGCCTCATTGTCCCGGTCATACTCCTTTGCGTTGAAGCAAAGGCAGTCAAGAACCGGAATGCTGTTGTCCTTGAGGACGGTTTTCATGACGTACTTATCCATTCCGACCGCGGAGGAAACAACGTCGCAGCCAACATACGGAATGTCAAGCATTGTCAGAAAGCCCTGAAGCGTTCCGTCCTCAACATTTGTTCCGTGAACGATTGGAAAAGCAACGTCAATGTAATCAACATATGAAGAACCGAAGCGCTTTGCCGGATATTTTATGAGCTTGACAAGGCCGCCGTCATTGACAAGGATGACGCGCGTGCTCTCCTTCAAAAGCGCCGGAATTTTAACATAGCTTCCAATCTCTCCAACAGACGGACCAACATAAAATTCATTGTTTTTTGTGATGTAAATTGGGATAACGTCATATTTTTCTTTATCCATTGAAGCAATGGCCTGCAGGGCGGAGATTATTGAAATTTCATGTTCAACACTTTTTCCGCCGAACATTACGCCGACTTTGATTTTCATTTCAGGGTGCCTCCCTTGGCTTCTTAATAATTATCGGGCAGGTCGTTTTCAAGAAGAACGACCTTGTTTTTGCCGCCGCTTCCTGCCGCATAAACGTGAGTGAGTGCTTCCTCAATGGTATCGGCAACAAAAATTTTCTTTTCCGGATATCCGGCGTCAAGCAGTCCAGCCTTGATTGGAACCGCCTGCTTTTTTCCAACAAGAACAACGTAATCGCAGACGGCGGCCGCGTTCCTTCCGAACTCACGGTTGAGCTCCTCCTGCTTTTCGCCAAGCTCAACCATGCCGGGCGTGACAAGAACCTTATAGCCCTCAAAGAGCGAGAGCGCCTCAAGCGCAGCCTTTGTTCCGCTCGGGTTTGAGTTATAGGCGTCATCAATGATTGTCACGCCGTTTTTCTTTTTCAGCTCAAGCCTGTGAGGTACCCCCTCAAGGCGCCTGACCTGACCCTTGAGCTCCGAAAGCGGAATTTTGAATTTGTTTGCAACGGCAATCGCGCCGGTAATGTTGAGAACATTGTGGCGGCCGATAAGGCGGGTTGAAAAGCTTTCCGTCTCTCCGTCCGGGCCGGTCACGGTGAAGGTTGTTCCGCGCTCGGAAACGGAAATGTCCGAGGCGGTGTAATCGCTTTTGTTATTGATTCCGTATGAAACAAACGGTCGCTTTGAGCCGTGGGCGCGGATGTTTTCATCATCGTTATTAAGGAAGAGCATTCCGTTTTCCGGCAGCGCGTCCGCAAGCTCAAACTTTGTCCTTTTGACCGCGTCAAGGGTTTTGAACGATTCAAGATGCTGGGGGCCTATGGAAGTGATAACACCGTACTGCGGATGAACAATATTGCAAAGCTCCTTGATGTCACCGACCCACTTTGCGCCCATCTCACAGATGAAAATTTCATGCGTTGCTCTGAGCGAGCCTCTGATTGTTTTCACAACTCCCATCGGAGTGTTATAGCTTTCCGGGGTCATGAGAACATTGTATCTTGCACGCAGAAGGGTGTTAAGGAAGTATTTGACACTCGTTTTTCCATAGCTTCCGGTGATGCCGATGATTTTAAGCTCCGGACAGGCGGCAAGAATCCGCTTGGCGTCATTGGTGTAATGAAGGTTGACAAGCTTTTCAACGGGGACATTGATGAAGTTTGCGGCGAGCACCCAGAACGGAGAAAGCGCATAAATGCAAACAACAATGAGCACCGCAACGCTGCCGTGGTTCGCCTTGAAGAGCGGAAGCGCCGTGGCGGTGATTATTGCGGCAAACAAAACCGCAAGCGTTACAAACATACGCTTGACGCGCGGGGTGTATACCAGCGGCTTTTTGGCCTTTTTCGGCCTTTCCGCAAAAGCGGCAGCAAGGAACAAAAGCGCCGTGACGCCCATTTTGACGTCAACCCGATATGAAAACAGGGTAACAATCAAAAGGATGACCGAAAAAAGGTAATGTGAAAGATACTTTCCGAAGTTTTCCGCTATCCATTTTGAATGGGTTGAAAAGCGGTATGAGTTAAGCTGAAAAAAGTGCATTGAATCAATGAGCGCAAGCCCCGTTGGAATGAGGAACGCGGCAACGCACGACAAAAACAAAATCAGTGTCATTGAAAAAAATCCTTTCATGTTTCCGTTTTAAGCGGTTTACTTTATGTTCATGAACGAGGCAAGAATGCGCAGGAACTGTGCGCTCTGGTCAAGGAAGGAAAAATGACCCGCGTTTTCAAGAACAACAAGCGCGCCCTCGGGCATAAGCCTTTCCATCGTTTGGCCGTCCGAAAGGGGCGTTGCGGTGTCAAGCCTTCCCCAGATGAGGAGCGCAGGACATTTCACGTTTGGCATAAGGTCTGTGAGATCCTCGTTAACAACATTGACAAGCGTCTTTTTCATCACATCGGACGCGGCGTTGTAATCGGCCGAGCCGTTCTTTTTCCTGAGGTTATCAAGAAGATCCGGGCAAAGCTTTTTGACAAGCGGCGTTGAAAAAATCCACTTTGTTTTGTGATAGACGGCCTGCTTGAACTTCTGCTCCGGAGAAACGGCCGGCTTCACCCCGGCGGCGTCAACAAGGATAACCTTGCCTATTTCAAACGGAAGCTCTCTTGAGCAGAGCTTGATAATTACCCTTCCGCCGAACGAATGGCCGAGCAGACAGAGCTTTGAAACATTGAAGCCTTTCAAAAACTCAAGGATAAAGTCAACGTAATTGTCAACATTCCACGGCTCGTTCGGCTCCTCACTTTCGCCAAAGCCGGGCATATCGGGCGCAATAACGCGGTACTTTTGCGCAAGCAGGTCAATCATCTGCGCGTGAACGCCGATGTTTGAACCCCAGCCGTGGAGAACAAGAACGGTGTCCCCCTCACCCTTGCAGATATAATTGATGTCAAGACCGCAAACAGTTTTTCTCAAAGAAATGCCTCCCTGTTTATGAGTTTAACGGATTATTGTTTAATCAGCGTCTGTGTTCCGTTATACTTAATAATTACGCATAGCTTTGTTAATTATAGCACAGTCCGCATAATATTTCCACACACAGAGGAATATATTTTAAAAAATTCAACCGTTTTGAATTCAGTCGGCCATATTTGTTAATACTTTAAGTAACATTTCAGGAAGGAGCAAAGCAATGGAGCTTAAAGGATCAAAAACAGAGGCAAACCTTCTTGCCGCCTTTGCCGGCGAAAGTCAGGCAAGAAACAAGTATGCCTATTACGCAGACAAAGCAAAAAAGGACGGTTTTGTTCAGATTGCAAAATTTTTTGAAGAAACCGCAAACAACGAAAAAGCGCACGCAAAAATCTGGTGGAGCCTTCTCACCGGCGGCGCAAAAGCAACAGCGGAAAACCTCAAAGACGCCGCAGCCGGTGAAAACTATGAATGGACAACAATGTATAAGGACTTTGCCGCAAAGGCAAGGGAAGAGGGCTTTGAAAACATTGCGGTTCTTTTTGAGCTTGTTGGAAGAATTGAAAAGGAGCATGAAAACCGCTATAAAAAGCTTCTTGAAAACATTGAGGAGGGTCTTGTTTTTTCAAAAGAAGGAGACAGAATGTGGATCTGCTCAAACTGCGGCCACATTCATTTTGGAAAATCCGCGCCGCAGGTCTGCCCTGTCTGCGCCCATCCGCAGGCATTTTTTGAGGTTAAGGCGGAAAATTACTGATAATAAAGCGCAAATTCGTGCGGACACTCAAAAGCATCCGCACGAATTTTTATGTCTAAATTGAAAGGAAGTTTTCCGGTTGTTATTTGCTTTCCTTCTTTGCTTTTCTCAGCGGCCTGAATTTCGGAGAATTGAGGTCAAAGAGTGAACCGACGGCGAACGCGCCGACAACAGTCAGAATAAGCTCCGGAAGCATATAGCTGCCGTTATAGGTCAGTGAGTAAAGAAGGACGGGTGTGTCCTCTGCATAGCCTTTCCAGATTGTTACACCGCTGATGAAATGGCAGATAAAGCGCAGAACGGAAACAACCGCACCGGCCGCGGCCAAAGAAAGCGCCTGATTTTTAATCTTCTTTTTGAACATTGCGCCGAGGCCGAGCACAGAAAAAGCAACAATGTAATCGGCAAGGGCAAGGATGAGATAGCTGCCGATTCCGGTGACGTATGAAAAGTTTTTGAGGCCAAACAGCATTTCAATAACGCCCATTGTGAAGCCGGTCAAAAGTCCCTGGCCGATTCCGTAACGGTAGCCGATGATGAGAATGGGAAGCTGGGAGAAGAATGTGACCGAGCCGCCGAACGGAAACTGAATCGGTGTCAGCTCATTGAGCGCAACGGAAAGAGCAATCATTATTGCGCTTTCCGCAAGCATTTGAATGGTTGGAATTTTCTTTTTGTTGTCACTCATGACAAAACCTCCTGAATATAATTTTCGGCGGAAGCCCGCCAGATAATGTTGCAGGGCAAAAGAAAAACGCCCCGCGTGATTGTAAAATCACAAGGCGTCCGCTCTCTTCCTACGCCGGCATTACCCGGTTCAGGTCAAAGGGTATAATCTCAGCCGATTCCTCAGCACCCCTGTAATATTACAAGCCCCATTCTATCACCGAACGGGGCTTTTGTCAACAATAAAATTCTCTTAAAAGGCCGACTTGAGGCCGAAAATTTCAAGCGTTTCCCTTGCTTTTTGAAACTTTGCGGTTTCAAGATAAGCCTTCGGGTCGTGCGCATCAATGCCGATGACCGCCTTTGCGCCCATTTCACCGGCAATGCGCCAGAAAGCGGAGTTCGGGTAACCCTCTTTCATTCCGTCCGCAATGCAATGGCTCAGACCGAGAAGGTTATATTCAAGCGGCGTGTCAGTCTCAATCGCTTTTTCAATGATGAGCCTTGACGCCTTTTCGCAGTGAGAGTCAAATTCGCCGTAAGTGCGCATGAAAATGTCCGGGTGAGCAAGATAAAAGAACAGTCCGCTGTCCAGCGCCTCAAGAACATCATTTGTATAATTTTGAATGCCCTCGGGCGTTTTAATCCGGCCGTTATAAATCCCGTGCTCCTCGTCCGGGGTGAAGTGGTGACCCAGAAGCAGATATTCGATTCCGAATTTTTCGCTCATTGCGCAAAGCCACGGGATATATTCTTTGAAGTATTCACACTCAAGGCCGAGATGGATTTTAATTTTGTCCTTATATTTTTCACGCAGAGACAAGACGGAATTGACATAAGCTTCAAGCTCGCTCTCCCTCATCCGCATTGAGGAAACAAAGCCGTCCGCATACGGCCACGGGGTATGGTCGGAAAAGCCTATTTCCGAGAATCCGGCGTCAATCGCCGCTTTGACGTACTCCTCGTCCTTTCCAACGGCGTGGAGGCAGCGCGAGGTGTGGGTGTGGAAGTTATATTTCATTATTCACTATAGAAAACGTCTTTGAACATATCGAGATGCGCCTTTCTGATGACGCTGCTGCTGATTTTTGAGGTGAGAACGCCGAAAAAGCGCGTTCCGTCATTCATCATTCTTGCATCAATGCCAAAGACCATGTTGCTCTTCTTTTTCCAAATTCCGTTAACGATGTCATTGACCATTTTTTCACAGGAGGTTGAAACCATGTCAAGCATTTTTTCGCTGATATCCGATTCCTGACCCTTGTCCTGATTATGGAAAATGTCCGTCTTTGTGAAGCCCGGACAAACAAGGCCAACATAAATCCGGCCGCGATATTCCTCACGGATGGACTCCGTCATGCTTTTAACGGCCGCCTTGCTTGCGGAATAAATTGATGTTCCGGCGATTGAGCAAAGAGCCGCAGAGCTTGAAACATTAATGATTCCGGCGCTCTTTGATTTGAGGAGGATGGGAATCATAACATTCATTGAGTAAACATTGGAATAGAAATTGACCTGCATCGCGCGGTCGATATCCTCAAGGGAATAATGGCCGAACTTGTTGAACTTCGGAAGAATTCCGGCGTTATTGATGAGGATGTCCGGCTGAATGCCCTTTGCGGTGATATCGTTCGCAAAATTGCGCCAGCTCTCCTTTTCAGAAACATCGAAAAGATAATATGAGAAGAAGCGCGCCTTGTCACCGAGCTCTTCAACAAGAGCCTTCATCCTTTTTTCGTTCCTTGCAATTCCGATAACGGTGCAGCCGTGATCGGCAATCAGCTTTTTAACAATCCCTTTTCCGATACCGCTTGACGCGCCGGAAACAATAACGGTTTTATAATCGAACCAGCAGTTAACCATGTCACATTCTCCAATCTTAAACTTCTTGCAGAACATTGATATCCACCCCTTGAACTCCAACAAGGTGTTGTCCTTGTTGCTATTTTATAGACACATTAATACAAAAACGTCCGCAGTTTGTTAACGGAGTGTTAACAAACTATATTAAAATATATCACCGCAGCTTTTTGATGATGCTGATTTTGAGCTTTTTCGCCGTGGGCATAAGCTTTGAATAGGCATAGTATTTCATCTTGTTTCCAACAAGAACATATTCGCCCATGAACTCATAGTAGTCCGCCGAAAAGCTTTTTTTGAAGTCATAAATGCCCTTGAAATTGTCCTGCGGAACAAGCGCTCCGAGCGTTCCGTCCTCCTCAAGAGACGGCGTTTTAACAATAACATAGCCGAGGTCATGAACCTTGCAGCCGCGGTTAATACTCTCGCAAAGGCGCAGATAGTTAAGATAATGGCTTGAGCGCGTGTTGTTGCGGATAACATTCCTTGTTCCGCCGAAAAGGCAGCTGCCCATTCCGGCGTAATAAATTGAAAGGCCGCCGGCAACGCAAATTCGGTTCTCCTTTGTGAACTCCTCGGCTTCTTTGATGCGCTTTTCAAAATGCTCGGTCTGCTTGTCAACGCTGTCAATGATTTCATGAAGCTGCCGCGCCTTTTTTTCGTGGGCGCCGTCAAGCTGAGAGAGCGCCTCTTCCTTCTTTTTGAGCCGCTCGCTTTGAAGCTTTTTGTCAAGCTCCTTGTCGTAATAAACCAGCTTGAGGTCGCTGCAGCCGTCAAACTCGCGCAAAAGCTTTGCGCAGTATTCCCCGTTGCGTTCAACAAAATTGTCACGCTCGGAGGTGTCATGCATAACGCCCATGAAGTCCTCAATAATTGAGCCGTCCGCGTCAACATCCTTTGAGGTGAATGTTTTTGCAACAAGGCCGCGCTGTTCGCCGATTCTGATGCTGTATCTCACGCCTTTGTCACACCTTTTGAGGATAGCCTTTGCCTCAAGCTCGTTTCCGTTTTCGTCCCTGAGCGGAATGAAAAGCTGAACGGGCTGTTTATAGGTGTAGTTTTCAATCGAGGGATTGAGCGAATATCCGAGGGAGAGAAGCGTTTTGTGAAGCTCATGACCCTCCTCTCTCCTTTCGCCGTTAACACGCAGCGGAACGGGCGGATCCATGATGAACGCGGTGATTTTGTGTTTTTCAACCTCGCCTTTGATGAACGCGGTGAATTCCTTGAGCAGCTTTGTGTTTTCAAAGCTGCAAACCGGGCCTGCCGGTGCGTACCAGATTTTGCCTGCGGCAGGGAGGTCACGCTCCATCACAAGGACGGCAAGCACCCTCTTTTCGTTTTCAAAGCCGGAATAATAGGTGCATTTCCAGGTTGTTTTAACCTTTTCCCAGCGTGAGCACTGAATGTACTGGCCGCCGTTTGCTTCAATGAAATCATCGTATGCTTTTAAGTCGTTTTCTTTTTTGAATGTATACATATATATCAGTCCTTACTCGGTGTTTTAAGCGCATCAAAAACAATCTGCTTTTCAGAAAACGGGAGCTTTTCTCCCTTGATTTTCATGAACTCCTCGTGTCCTTTTCCGCAGAGTATTATTATATCACCCTTTTTTGCGATTGAAAGCGCAAAAAGGATTGCTTCTTTTCTGTCCGGAATAATTTTATACTTTCCGCCCTCTTTTTCAACATAGGACGCAATTTCGCGGCAGATTGTTTCCGGGTTTTCAAAGTCCGGGTCATCCTCGGTGATAATTGTGAAATCACTCATTGCGCCGGAAACAAGGCCAAGCTCCTGCCTGCGGATCTGCGTACGTCCGCCAACGGAACCGAAAAGCGTTATCACCCTTTTCGGGTTATAAGCCCTTGCGGTTTCAATGATACTTTTGAGGCTGACGCCGTTGTGTGCATAGTCGATAATTACCGAAAAGTCCGCTCCGGTGTCCAAAACCTCTCCGCGGCCTTTGACAAAAACAGAGTTAAGTCCTTTTTCAATCTCCCTTTCCGTGGCGCCGAAGCTTTCGCCAACGGCGCAGGCGCAAACCGCGTTATATGCGTTGACCTCACCGGGCAGGGAGACAAAAAACTCCCTTTCCTTTCCACCCTCTTTAAAGGAAAAATCAACGCCGAGCTTTTGGCCGCGCTTTGTCTGCTTAATTTTGGTCAGGCAGAAATCCGCTTTCGGGTCAAAGCCGAACGTGACAACCGGACAGGAGCACTCCTCAATAATATCTTTTGAAAAAGCGTCATCAAGATTCACAAAAGCCTTTTTACAGCGCTTAAAGAGCTGTTTTTTCCAATAGGCATATTCTTCAAAGCTTGCGTGTTCGTTTGTTCCGATATGGTCGGGCGAAAGATTTGTGAAAACGGCGGCGGCGAACTCGGTTTTGTCAACACGATGGTGCTTGAGACCGAGCGAGGAGACTTCAATGGCTGCGGCCTTGCAGCCGTTATCTGCCATAATGCGCAAGAGCTTTTGAAGCTCATAGCTTTCCGGAGTTGTGTTCACGGTCGGAAGGACGGTATCGCCGCATTTTGCTCCGATTGTTCCAATGATTCCGCACTTGATTCCGGCCGCCTCAAGAACATATTTTACGATATGAGCAACGGTTGTTTTTCCCTTTGTTCCGGTGATTCCGATGACCGCAATTTCCTTTGACGGATTGCAAAAAAAGTTTGCGGAGCAGACGGCGAGCGCGGCCCTTGTGTTTTCGGTGAGGATGATTTTTGCGTCACCGGGAAGCGCAACCTCCTTTTCGCAAAGGAAAACGCGGCAGCCGTTGTCATAGGCGCTTTTTGCAAAGGCATGGCCGTCAAAGCGTGCGCCAGAAAGGCAGACAAAAAGGGTTTCCTTTTTTCCCTTGCGCGAGTCATAGATGATATCAACAATTTCACACGCCGGGTCATAATTTCCGCTGACGGAAACACCGCGTAAAATTTCCTGAAGCTGCATTTTTCTTCTCCTTTATCGGAATATCAAATTTTATTATACCATATTTTTTCATGCTTTGCCACAGAAAAAGAAAAGTTTTCAAAAAGGGGCGTTCTAGATGCCGGGTGCTGGATTTTGCGGAAATTTTTATGTGGTGCAATGGGTCGGGCTTTTTGCCATCTTTACATCAACCTTTGAAAAAGGCTGAGCTTTCCCGTTTCCGCAATATCTAGCGTCCAGATTTAGGCTCACGTTTTCTTGC
>DJPI01000042.1 GCA_002438505.1 Ruminococcaceae bacterium UBA6416
ATAACAATCGGCAACAACGTAACGAGCATCGACAGTTCTGCTTTCTCCGGTTGCACCAGCTTGACAAGCATAACTATTCCGGATAGCGTTACAAGTATCGGCGATTGTGCATTCGGAGATTGCACCGGCTTGAAAAAAATCAACTGGAATGCAGAAAATGTCAGTGATTTTGGTTATTATGATAACATCTTTTTTCATGCCGGAACAGCAGAATATGGAATTGATGTTGTTTTTGGAGACAGAGTTAAGCGCATTCCGGCATATGCATTTAGAAATGTTTCAAGTATCAAATCAGTAACAATCGGCAAAAACGTAACGAGCATTGGCTCTGAAGTATTCAGCGGTTGCACCAACTTAACAAAAATCGACTGGAACGCAGAAAGTGTCAGCGATTATGGCAGTTCTGTCTTTTCAGACGCCGGAACGGCAGGAGACGGAATTAATGTTGTTCTTGGAGATAATGTAAAGAGCATTCCGGCGCATCTGTTTTATGATAATTCAAGTTACTATGTAACGCCCAAAATCAAATCGGTAACAATCGGCAAAAGCGTAACGAGCATCGGTTCTTCTGCATTCTCCGGTTGTACAGGTCTGACAAGCGTAACAATTCCGGACAGCGTAATTAGCATCGGCTATTCTGCATTTTCCGGTTGCACCGGCTTGACAAGTATAACAATTCCGAACAGCGTAACAAGTATTGGCAATTATGCATTCTCCGGTTGCACCGGCTTGACAAGCATAACAATTCCGGACAGCGTAACAAGCATCGGTGATTATGCATTCGATGGTTGCACCGGCTTGACAAAAATCAACTGGAATGCTGAAAATGTCAGCAATTCTACTAATTATCAGTCCTTTTTTTCAAATGCCGGAACGGCAGCTGATGGAATTGACGTTGTTTTTGGCGATAGTGTTAAGAGCATACCGGCATATGCATTTAGAAATGTTTCAAGTATCAAATCGGTAACAATCGGCAACAGCGTAACGAGCATCGGCGATTCTGCATTCTACGGTTGTACTGGCTTGACAAGCATAACAATCGGCAAAAACGTAACAAAGATTATCAATTCTGCATTCAGCGGTTGCACCGGCTTGACAAGCATAACAATTCTGGACAGCGTAACAAGCATCGGCTCTGAAGCATTCAACGATTGCACCAGTTTGACGAGCATAACAATCGGCAAAAACGTAACAAAGATTGGCAATTCTGCATTCAGCGGTTGCACCGGCTTGACAAAAATCAACTGGAACGCTGAAAGTGTTAGTGATTTTGAATATGACAATTACATCTTTTCAAATGCGGGAACAGCAGGTGACGGAATTGACGTTGTTTTTGGCGACAATGTAAAGAGCGTTCCGGCGCATCTGTTTTATGATGATTCAAGTAACTATGTAGCGCCCAAAATTAAATCGGTAACAATCGGAAACAGCGTAACAAGCATCGGTATTTCTGCTTTTGACGGTACTGCATGGTACAATGCTCAACCTTTCGGTGATGTTTATGCCGGAAAAGTTTATTATAAGTATAAAGGCACAATGCTTGAAAACACAAGTGTTTCAATAAAAGACGGAACAAAAGGAATTGCCGGCGGTGCATTCAACGGTTGCAACGGGTTGGTTGATATTACAATTCCGAACAGTGTTACTAATATTGGCGATTGGGCGTTTCGTGACTGCGATGGATTGACTGATGTAACTATTCCCGGAAGTGTAAAGATTATTGGAGTCGGTGCATTAAATAATTCTGGCTTGAAAGATGTTAAACTTGAAAAAGGTGTTGAAGTCATTAGAGACCGCACATTTTCCGAGTGCTATTATTTAACCGATATTAATATTCCTGGAAGTGTTACAAGTATTGGTGATTTTGCATTCAGTCATTGTGACAATCTGACAAGCATACACATTCCCGGAAGTGTAAAATATATCGGTAAAGGTGCATTTGGTGGTAGATACGAGTACGATAGCTGTGGATCTTTGGAATTGATTATACTTGACGAGGGTATTGAAACCATTGGTTACCGTGCATTTGCAAATACTGCAATTAAACAAATAATAATTCCGGACAGCGTTACAAGCCTTAAAAGCGGTGCGTTTTACTCATGTTCCTCGTTGACAACTGTAACTATTGGAAGTGGTGTTGAAGCAATCTCAGGCTTGTACGATAACGAAGATGGCTATTTTTACGGCACTTTCCAAAACTGCCCCAATCTCACAACAATAAAAATTAAAAGAGGACTTAAAACAATCGAAGAAAATGCATTCAAGGGTATCAAGGCCATTCCCGACATCTTCTTTGAGGGCAGTGAGGAAGAATGGAAAGAAATTTCCATTGACCAGTCGAACGACATGATTCTTCGTGCAAATATGCATTATAACGCTGACCTTTCGCATGAGCATTCCTACACCGAAACGGTCAAAGAAGCAACCTGCACCGAAGACGGTCTAAAAACTTTCACCTGCTTCTGCGGAAGAAGCTATACCGAAAAAATTCCCGCACCGGGTCATCGGTTTGAAACCGTTGTTGTTGAGCCGACATGCATCTCAATCGGCTATGAAACAAGCACCTGCAAAAACTGCGGTTTGAGCTATTTTATCCGCCCGATTCCCGCAACGGGTCACCATGATTATGACGGTGACGGCTGGTGCGATGCCTGCTTAAGAAAAATGAGCGAGGCGGAAGACCCGGACAAACGGGTTGCCGCAGACGAAAAAACCGGCGTAACCGTTGAGTATCTGCTCGGAACTTTCGGCGGAAACGTAACCATCACTGCCGAAACTGTGACTGAAGGAAAAATTTTTGAAATTGTCAACGCCGAAAAGGGCAACTTTAAAAAGACGGTTTACAACATCACAACGCTCGTTAATGGAACAACCGCTCAGCCGAACGGAACTGTAGCGGTAAAAATTCCGCTCCCCGAAGATTACAGCACCGAAAAAACCAATGTGTATTACGTTTCTGAAGACGGCACACTTGAAAAGCTTGATTGCCGTGTTGAAGACGGATTTATCATTTTTGAAACCGATCATTTTAGCTACTACGCAGTAGTTGACGAGACAGAAAGCAATGAACCTGTCAACCCACCGAAACCCGACCCGTCAGCAAACTGCACCTGTGCCTGCCACAAAACAGGCATTGCAAACTTCTTCTTCAAAATCGGCTTGTTCTTCCAGAAGATCTTTAAGACAAACAGAAGCTGCAAATGCGGCGTATCGCATTATTGATCGACTCATAATGTCAAAACCATGACAGTGACATTAACCACTTAACTGTTTTTACCTGACGTTATAGTTTCTTTAAGATGTAAAAATTATCCCCATACCTTGCGGTGATTCGTCGCCGCAGGGTATTTTTCAATTTATGCTTTGAACGAAGTAGAGTTATATCTCAAAGTAGGTATAATTAGATTGAACTTGATGTTTTTACTGATTTCAAGTAAAAACTCTTGATTGTTCAGAAGTTTTTGGTTATACTAATGATAAAGGAGGCCGTAATATGATTGTTAGACCATATTATTTGAATTTGCTAAAGACATATCGTGATGTTCCGCTAGTTAAGATACTTGCAGGCATACGCCGTTGCGGCAAATCTACGATTTTGGAAATGCTCAAGGAAGATTTGATAAAAAGCGGCATATCGGCCGATCATATAATCAGTATGCGTTATACTTCTGAGGATTTTGATGACGGTATGACGGATAAGGATATGTATAACGGCATCAAAAATAAGATGACTGATGGTGGGCGATATTATCTTTTGCTCGATGAAGTTCAGGAAATAAACGGTTGGGAAAAAGCGGTTAACAGTCTGCTTGAAAATACCGATACTGATATCTATGTAACCGGTTCAAATTCAAAGTTGATGTCAAGTGAAATCTCAACGTATCTTACGGGACGCTATATTTCTATACCTGTGTTCACTCTTTCATTTGCTGAATTCATTGAGTTTAAAAAGGAAAGCGGACGCACACCAAAAGATCTATTAAACGAGTATATTCGTATGGGTGGTTTTCCGATTGTGGCGCTTGGTGATTTTGATGAGCGCTCAGTATATCAGATTGCCGAAGGAATTTACAATTCCGTTGTTACAAACGACATCACAAGACGGCACAATATAACGAACTTTGATTTGTTTAATCGTGTAGTGAAGTACATTGTCGAAAATGTAGGCAAAACTTTTTCCGCTAATGCAATAGTTAAGTTCCTTAAAAGCGAAGGTCGCTCTCTTTCGGTGGAAACGGTATATAACTATTTGGAATGGCTTGAAAAGGCGTTTGTGATTTATCGTTGTCAACGATATGATTTGCAGGGTAAGTCTGTTCTAAAAACACAAGAAAAGTTTTATCTCGCCGATGCCTCCCTAAAATACTGCATAATGGGTTTCAATCCTAAATCCGTTGCGGCTATGCTTGAAAATATCGTATACTTTGAGCTTCGCAGAAAAGGCTATGATGTCTACATCGGAAAGAAAGATACAAAAGAAATTGATTTTGTGGCCGTACGCCGAGACGAGCGAATTTATGTTCAGGTCTGCCGCAATCTGCCTGAAGAATCCGATAGAGAGGTTGCAAACCTGCTTGAAATTAAAGATCATTATCCCAAATATATTGTTACGCTTGACGAACTCGCAGGTGGTAATGTAAACGGTGTTAAAATTACGCATTTGGCTGATTTTTTATTGTCTGAATGGTACTGATTTTTGACGTGATACTTGAAGAAAACCGCTGTCAACATCGATTCATGGTGTTGACAGCGGTTGTTCTCAGTTAAAATGATATGAAATTATTGCTTTTTCACGCAGACTTTAACTGCACTCAGCAATAATTTTATCTCTCATCACGGAAGGTTTTTATCTGCTTGGCTTAAACACTCAAGTTCAACAGCGCACTTTGATTAATTGAAAACAGGAGATCAACAATAGTGTTTTCGTTAACAGCATATCCGGAGCGTATCCACTGAACGATAATTCCGGTGTTTCCATTGAGGATATATGAAAATATATATTGCTCAAGTTCTTTTGGAAGTGTAATTCTGAGGTTATCAATGAACTGAATAATGGATTGCTGTATAAAGCGTGAACGAAACTCCGGATCAGCGCTGTCAACAAGCAATATTCGGAAGGGCTTGTCGTTTTCTTTGATGTATTGAAGGAATGACAAAATATACCTGTGTGCACCTGCATCGTTTTCCGCGCCGATTTTTTTGAGATGCTCTTCGGTTGCTTCAAGAAGGTCATTTTCAATTTCAAAAAGCAAATCTTTTGGCTCATTGTAGTGCGCATAAAAGGTTGAACGATTAAGTTCCGCTCTGTTGCAAAGCTCTCTTACGGAGATTTTGTTGACGGAGTTTTTTTCTTGCAAAAGATCCATAAGAGCATTTTTTAAAAGCATTTTTGAAAGGCGAGTTCTTTGATTGTTTTTTATGTTCATATTATTCCACCACTTTTGTTATTTATGTTGCTTTCATGACTTTTATTACGCAAACTGATGATTGATAAACCGACAACTTGTTGCTATAATAAAAGTGTAAATGAAAACCGTCCGATTGTCAAGTCCAATTTTAAAATCCTGCTTTTTGGAATACAACCGGCAAAAGGAGAAACTGCAAGATGGAAAAAATAAGGCTGTTTGAAAAAAAAGCGTTTCAGTCAAAAATCAAAACGCAGGACGTTAAAGCAAAAGAAAAATGGCTCGGCTATCTTCTCGGACCTGCCGGTGCGCTGCTTCTTAATGCGGTCTTGGGAACATACCTAAACGTATATTACACCGATGTTCTCAAACTCACAACTGTTTGGGGCGGTGCCTTCCTTACGATTTTTCCGATTATCTCAAAAATTATCGATGCAGTAACAAATATCATTATGGGCTACATAATCGACAGAACCAAAACAACAGAAGGCAAGGCAAGGCCGTGGCTGTTGCTTTCCGCTCCGCTTATGACGGTTACGGGGGTGCTTTTGTTTGTTGTTCCGAGCGGCAACGAAACAGTTCAGGTTGTTTGGGTTATGCTTTCCTATAACCTTTTCTATTCTTTTGCGTATACAATTTTCAACATGAGCCATGGACTTATGGTTCCGCTTTCAACAAGAAACACAGAGCAGCGAGGCTCACTTTCGGTTTTCAATCAGATTGCGACGATCATGATGAGCGGAATCATCGTTGCCCTCATTTTCCCGATGGTTGTTATGCCGATGCTTGGCGTTGATAAATCAAAGTGGATTTTAACCATGAGCATACTTTCGGTGCTTGCTTTGCCGCTTACCATTCTTGAGTACTACTTCACAAAAGAGCGTGTCACGCTTGAGAAACACGCGCAAACTCAAAAGGACGAAATACCGTTTAAACAGCAACTAATGGCAATCTTTACCGATAAGTATACATTGTCAATATATGGTTACTTTTTGATTGTTACTTGCGCCACTTACATTAAAAACATCAGCCTTGTTTATTTCTGCAATTATGTTCTCGGAACATATAATGATGGAAAAACCCAGACATTAATTTCAGTTATCGGCGGCATTCCGATGGGTATCGGAATTTTTGCGGTTTGGCCGCTTGCGAAAAAATTCGGCAAGAGAAATCTTACTATTGCCGGAGCAATTTTGGTAGCCATAGGCTCACTGATTTGTTGGCTTTTCCCAACAAACATGGTAATCATGCTGATCGGTCAGTTTATCAAAAACATAGGTGGTCTTCCGGGCTCATATGTTTTTATGGCTCTTTTTGCCGATGTTCTTGATCATCTTGAATGGAAAACAGGATTCCGAAGTGATGGCACCGCAATGTCAATTTACAGCATTATTGCTGTGGCAATGGGAGGTATAAGTACAGGTATTTTTAACGGTTTGCTTTCAAAAGCCGGCTATATTGCTCCTGAGGTTGTTAACGGTGTTACGGTTGCTGCAGAGCAGTCGCTTGCGGTTAAAAATGTAATTACATTTGGTTTTGTCGGACTTGAAACAATTACAAGTATTGCTGCAGTTGTGTTCCTTATCATCCTTAATGTCGAAAAAGATATAGAAAAAAAGCAAGCCGAAATCACATCAAGAAACACAAGCAATTAAAGGCAGAAAATGAGTATGGAAATAAGCGATATGAAAGAATATTTTAGTAACGGACACAATCCTGTTTTGCCGGCGGATATTCATATTCCCGATGGAGAGGCGCATATTTTCGGCAACAGATTATATGTATACGGAAGTTTTGACAAAAGCAAAAAGGAATATTGCAGTGAAGAATATTATGTTGTCTCAACTGCAGATATGCTGACTTGGAAGATCGGGAAGAAATCCTTTGACGGAAAGAATGTTGAATGGGCGAACAAGAAATTTAAGAAGCAATATTATATTAAGGATATGGGCTTGAAAAACCCAACTCCAATATATGCTAAATTACTCAAAGAGATGTTTGTTCCATACAAGATGATTCCAAAACCGCTAAGACCTAATATGATTAATTTTGGTCTTTTTGTTCAAAACCGAAATCTCCTTTTTGCACCGGATTGTGCATATAAAAACGGAAAGTTTTATCTTTATTTTTGCATGGCAGATTACAGCGAAGGCGTTGCTGTTTCCGATTCACCGGAAGGACCGTTTGAAAATCCGGTTAGACTTCCGTGCGGCGGAATCGACCCTGCCATCTTCATTGATGATGATGGCTCGGCTTATTATTACTGGGGACAGTTTCGAGCAAATGCCGTGAAGCTTAATGACGATATGATTTCGTTTGATGAAAGCAATATTTTTGAAAATGTTATCACAGAAGAAAAACATGGTTTTCATGAGGGAAGCTCTATGCGAAAACGCAAAGGAATATATTACTATGTTTACCCTTGCATATATCGCAACAGCAAGCCGACTTGCCTTGCATATGCAACTTCGTCTTCGCCGATCGGACCTTTCACTTATCGCGGGATAATAATTGACAACGCAAAGTGTGATCCGGAGAGTTGGAACATTCACGGTAGCATTGAAGAATTCGGCGGTCAGTGGTATGTTTTCTATCACCGAAGTTCAAAGAATAGCAGACGATTCCGCAGACTTTGCGTTGAAAAGATTAATTTCAACGATGACGGCACAATCGATGAAGTTAAAATGACCTCTCAGGGAGCCGGAAAGCCGTTTGAATCCGGCGAGATAATCGAGGGATGGCGTGCATGTGAGGTTGATGGCGGTGCATATATCGACAATACAGAGCTAATAATGTGTGACAACAGCCAAGCAATTTTTCGATATGTAAAACTTAATGAAAGTTGCAATATCAAAATCATTTCAGAGGGCAAAGGCTCGATTTTGGTGTATGCTGACAATGTGCCACTTGAAAAATCCACAGCCGGAGTTCATGAAATTAAACTTCTCTGTAACGGTGAAATTAGAATTAAAGAGATATGTTTCTGCTGATTTAACATAAGAAAAAAAGGTGTCACTATGAAAGCAATAAATTTAAAAACAGAATACCTTAAAAACCCCACAGGAATCGACTTTGACCATCCTCGCCTCATGTGGAACTGTGAGGGTGGAATTACTCAAACCGCCTATCAAATCAAAGCAACTTCGGAAAACGGCAAGTTGCTTTGGGACAGCGGAAAAGTCAATTCATCAAAAATGACTTTCATTCGTTACCCGATACGCTGCAAGTCAAGAAGCAGGATATATTGGAGAGTAAAGCTTTGGGACGAGAACGGAGATGAGGGCGAATGGTCTGAAGCAGCCTTCTTTGAAACAGGACTTAGAAGCGCTGAAGACTTCAAGGCAAAGTGGATTACTGGAAATTATGCTGTAAATAAAAACGAGCGTTACCCGGTTGACTGCTTCAAAAAGACTTTTTCTCTTTCCGGAGAAGTTTTGCGTGCAAGGCTTTATATAACCGCGTGTGGAATTTATTCGTGCTCTGTTAACGGAAAAAGGGTTTCAATGCCGTTTGCTCCCGGAATAACGGATTATAAAAAAAGAATTCAGTATCAAACCTATGATGTGACTGAAATTCTCACTGAAAACAATGTTATTTCATGCTTTCTTGCAGACGGTTGGTACAGAGGTTCCGTCGGTGCTTGGGGAATACGCAATCAATATGGAACAGAGACAAAGCTCTTTGTTCAACTTGAAATTACATATAAAAGCGGGAAGGCTGATTGCATCATTTCCGATGAAACATGGGACTGGTCAAATGACGGAGCAATCATTTTTGCCGATAATAAAGACGGTGAAATTATTGATGCAAGAAAAAGCCCGAGTTATTTTGGCAAAGCGAAAGAAACGGTTTGCAACATTGTTCCGACTGCTTCAAACAATGTTCCGATTGCAGAAAAGGAGACTTTCAAAGGTGTTCTTTCTGCCACCTCGTCAGGCAAAAGATTGATTGATTTCGGCCAGAATCTGGCCGGATATGTGTCTTTTAAAATTAATGCACATTCCGGACAAAGAATTGTTTTGCGTTTCGGAGAAATGCTTGACAAAAGCGGCGAGCTCACACTGAAAAACATCCAGTGTGCAAGCAAGAAAAAAACAACACCGCTTCAGAAAATTGAATACACTTGCAAAGACGGCACAAATGAATACAAAACAAACTTTGCAATTTTTGGATTTAAGTATATGGAGATTGAAACGGATGTTGACCTGTCTGCAGAAAATTTTACGGCAATCGCAGTTTATTCCGACATGGAGGAAACGGGATTTTTTGAAAGCTCAAATGAATTTCTCAATAAGTTTGTTGAAGCAACAAAATGGTCAACAAAGAGCAATTCTACGGATCTTCCAACAGATTGCCCAACGCGTGAACGCCATGGGTGGACAGGCGATGCACAAATTTTTTTCAAAACTGCAGCTTACCTGTTTGATTATGCGGCTTTCTCTGAAAAATATCTCACAGATATTTATGACTGGCAAAAGAAAAACGGAAAACTGCCGCAGATTGTTCCGCCGGGAGGTGTGGACTTTTATATGTCTGCGATGAACGGTTCAGTAGGATGGGCGGATGCCGGAGTGCTAATTCCATATAGATTCTGGAAGCAGTACGGTGATAAAGGCATACTTGAAAAATATTATCAAAGAATGAAAAAATACGCTTCATTCATGCAAAGACGCTGCGGGAAGCTCTATCCAACGGCGAAGCCGATTTCAATCGAATGCAAGTATCGAAAATATCTCAGTAACTTCGGACAGGCATATGGTGAATGGGCAGAGCCGAAAGACGTTGTTCCTCAAAGCGTTTGGACTTGCATAATTACGCACCCTGAAACCGCAACTGCATATACGAGTTATGTAATGGAATGTATGGCGGAAATCGCAAAAGTACTCGGAAAGGATGACGAGGCAAAAGAATACAAAGCTTTTTCAGACGGCTGCAAAGAATCATATCAGGCTTTGATGAGAACAAAGCAGTATTCGCTTGACACCGACAGACAGGCGCAACTTGTCAGAGCACTGTATTTCGATATGCTTGATAAAGACGAAAGGGAATACGCAAAAAAACGCCTCTTAAGAGCGCTGGAAAACTACGGCTGGCGACTTGGAACAGGCTTTCTTTCAACTCCGCTCATACTTTATGTTCTTGCCGATATCGACATTGAAAAAGCATATAAACTTCTTGAAAATGAAGAAATGCCCGGTTGGCTGTTCATGACCAAAAACGGTGCAACAACAATTTGGGAATCTTGGGAAGGAACGAAAGCACAAGGCGGAATCGGCTCACTCAACCACTATTCAAAGGGCGCGGTTTGCGAATGGCTTTTCAGCTCAATGTGCGGAATCAACATTTCCGGTGAAAATCATTTCCAAATCAAACCGCAACCCGGAGGACACTTCACTTTTGCAAAAGCGGAATATAAAAGCATTTTCGGAACGGTTTTCTCTGGTTGGAAAAGAAAAGACGGAAAAACGGTTTTTACGGTTGAAATTCCATCGAACTGTACAGCAGATATAATCCTTCCGGACGGAAGAACCGGAACAGTAAAAAGCGGAAAGCATATATTTTAAATTTATAAATATTTGAAAGGATTTTTATTATGAATAAAAAATATAACAAAGCAATAATAGCTGTTGCCGTTGCAATCGTAATTTTTTTGTGCGGCTATTTCCTAAGTGTTACAAAGGGTATCAACATCAGCGTAAAAGTAAACGGCGGTGCGCCTGCTGCAAATTTCACTCAGGCTCAAGTAACCGAAACTGTTGCAGCAGAAGTTGCTTCTGTGACTACCGAAGCAGCTTCCGCTGTTAAAGCTGCATCGAAGCCCAGTGAATCAAAGCCAACAGAAAAAACCGAAAGCTCACCAGCATCGTCTGACTCATCGAGCATGAGTACTGAAAAAATTGTTGAGCTTTACAACACTGCCGCAAACAAAGTTAAAGCCGAAGCGATAACACTCACAAGAAATTATAAAAAGCTTGAAAGTCTCCCGGAATATCTTGAACTTCCGTCTGCAATCCAGAGCATCGGCTCGGCAGCGATGAACCAATTTGTGAAGGGGAGTGACACTCCGGAATCATGGACCACAAAGGAAGATATGCAGATTGTTTTCCCTGTTGGAGGAACCGATTATACTTCTCATTTGTCCGCAGATATGGTTGAAAATGCAACCTGCACCGATAACGGGAGCACATATCAGATTGAATTGAAGCTTTATGACTATAAGCTCACAAGTCCCGAAAAAGGTCAGGGCTATGCCGGTGTTTTTAACACCGTTACTGCTTCTTCAATCACAGGCGTAAACATTCCGACCGTAACATTCAATACCGTCGATGTTAACGGGATTAACGGCTCAATTTCATGCACGGTTGATAAAGCTACTCAAAGAGTCACAGAAATAACATTCAGAAACACCGATATTCTCAAGCTTAACGTAAAAGTTGTTTTCAGCGCAGTTGACGCAAAACTTGCACTCGCTTCCGAGGAGAACTATTCAATTCAGTATTAAGGCGGGATGAATTTTGAATGATTATTTTCTTGCTATTGACATCGGTGCTTCTTCGGGACGGCACATTTTGGGCCACCTTGAAAACGGGAAGCTGAAGCTTGAAGAAATATATAGGTTTGAAAACTTTATTGAAGATGATAACGGAAGTCTTGTTTGGAATCTTCCAAACCTTTTGAATGAAGTCAAAAACGGTCTTGCCAAATGCAGAGCGCTCGACAAAATTCCGAAAACCGTTGCAATCGACACATGGGGAGTTGATTATGTTCTTCTTGACAAAGACAAAAATGAGCTGGAGCCTTTCTTCTGCTACCGTGATGGAAGAACAAGGCGCGTTATTGATAAAGTCGAAAATATAATTCCTGCGCTTGAATTGTATGCCACAACCGGCATTCAAAATCAAAGCTTCAATACTGTCTATCAGCTCTATGCCGATAAAGAGAGCGGAAAGCTTGAAAAAGCGGAATGTTTTCTGATGGTTCCGGAATATCTTTCGTTTAAGCTTACCGGAATAATCAAAAATGAGTACACCAACGCAACCACAACAGGCTTGGTCAATGCAAAGACTAAAACTTGGGACAAAGAACTGATTAACAGGCTTGGCTTGCCGGAAAAGCTTTTTGGAACACTTAACAGACCGGCATCGGTTATCGGCGAGTTTTCAAAAGAAATTCAAAATGCAGTCGGATTTAATTCAACAGTTCTTTTTGCACCGAGTCATGATACAGCTTCTGCTGTTGCGGCTTGCCCACTGGGTGAAAACGATTTGTATATTTCCTCCGGGACATGGTCACTTATCGGAACGGAATTTACAGAACCGATACTTACCGAAGAGGCAAGAAAAGCGAATTTCACCAACGAGGGTGGAATAGATTATCGGTTCCGCTTTCTTAAGAACTATATGGGTATGTGGCTTTTTCAAAACATCCGGAAAAATCTCGGTAGATCAATGACCTATGACGAAATGATGAACCTTGCCGAAGGTACGGAAAGTTTTTCGTATATTGACGTTAACGATAATTTGTTTGTTGCACCGGAAAATATGATTGAGGCCATTAAAGCATATCTCAAAACGCCCGAAGCAGAACTCGGATACATTCTAAATACGGTATATCATTCGCTTGCAAAATCCTATAAGGACGCAGTGTACGAAATTGAAAGCATAACCGGGAAAAGCTTCTCTGCAATCCGCATTGTTGGCGGAGGCTGCCGTGATGATTACCTTAATCGTCTTACAGCCAAATACACAGGCAAAAAAATTACTTCCGGCCCAATAGAAGCAACAGCAACCGGAAATGTCATTTCACAAATATTATATGATGAAAAAATCACGCTTGAGGAAGCAAGAAGAATCGTTATCAATTCATTCGAGATAAAGGAGATTTAAAATGTCCTACAAAGAAGCAAAAGAAAAATATGCCACACTCGGCGTTGACACCGAAAAAGCGATTGAGACACTAAAGAATGTTCCCATCTCCCTCCATTGCTGGCAGGGTGATGACGTTGTGGGTTTTGACCAAAGGGGCACTCTTTCCGGAGGAATCCAAGCCACCGGTAATTATCCCGGAAGAGCAAGAACACCCGAAGAACTCATGGCGGACATTGATAAGGTGATTGCGCTGGTTCCCGGAAAAAGCAAGCTCAATCTTCACGCGTCATACGCAATTTTTGAAGAAGGGGAGTTTGCAGACAGAAATAAACTTCTGCCGAAACATTTTTCAAAATGGTTTACGTTTGCAAAAGAACGAAAAATTGGCATCGACTTTAACCCGACTTTCTTTTCCCATCCAATGGTTAAAGACAATCTCACTCTTTCTTCGCCGGATGAATCCGTTCGTGCTTTTTGGGTTGAGCACGGAAAACGCTGTCTTGAAATTGCGGAATATTTTGCAAACGAAACCGGTATTCCCTGCGTAATGAATATATGGATTCCCGATGGATACAAGGATATTCCGGCAGACAGATTTTCACCGAGAGCAAGATTTAAAAAATCGCTTGACGAAATTCTTTCTATACCGTATGATAAAAAGAAAGTTTTTGTGACTCTTGAATCAAAAGTTTTCGGAATAGGACTTGAAAGTTATACTGTCGGATCTGCCGAGTTCTGCATGAACTATGTTACTCAAAACGGTATTACGCCGCTCATGGACAACGGACATTATCACCCGACAGAGGTTGTCAGCGACAAAATTTCATCAATGTTATTGTTCAATGAAAGGCTTGCTCTTCATATAACCCGCGGCGTTCGCTGGGATAGCGACCACGTTGTTCTTTTCGATGACGAAACAAAAGAGATTGCGAAAGAGATCGTCAGAGCAGACGCGCTTGATCGCGTTTTTGTCGCAACGGACTATTTCGACGCGTCTATTAACCGCATTTCCGCTTGGGTAACAGGTATAAGAAGCGTTCGCAAGGCGTTGCTTTATGCATTGCTTGAGCCAAACACAAAAATGAAAGCACTTCAGGAAAATGCAGATTTCACTTCACTTATGGTGATGCACGAAGAACTTAAAACAATGCCGTTCGGTGATGTTTGGGAAGAATACCTCAGAAGAACAGATACCCCTGCCGATTATATGACAGAGGTTAAGATATACGAAAAAGAAGTATTGGAGCAAAGAAAATGAAAGATATTTTAACCGCACCGTTTGTTAAAGAAATGTGCGAAACAACGGCTAATATGTATCGTCTCGGTTGGGATGAAAGAAACGGTGGGAATATAAGCTACTTACTTGACGAACGCGAAGTTTCAGAGTATCTCGACCTCAATAACGTAATCCGAACTATGCCGACGGGCTTTGAAGCCAAAGACTTAATCGGAAAAATTTTCATTGTTACCGGAACGGGTAAGTATTTCAAAAATGTTCAGAAAGATCCGGAAAATAATCTCGGCATCATTCGCATTGCGAAGGACGGAAAAACTGCTGAACTTCTTTGGGGTTACAACGATGGCGGAAAGTTTACATCCGAACTTCCGGCTCATCTTATGAGCCATATGGCAAGACTTAAAGTTGATCCGGAAAACAGAGTTGTTATGCACTCACACCCAACAAACACACTCGCGATGAACTATGTTCATGAACTTGACGAAAAGAAGTTTACCCACACACTTTGGGAAATGTGCACTGAATGCATTGTTGTTTTTCCTGACGGAGTCGGAGTTCTTCCGTGGATGCTTTGCGGAACAAACGAAATCGGCAAAGCAACAGCCGAGAAAATGAAGGAATTCCGTCTTGTGATTTGGGGAATGCACGGGATTTACGGCGCAGGAAAAACAATGGATGAAACTTTCGGTCTCATTGAAACCGTTGAAAAGGCGGCGCAAATTTATATGATGACAGCACACCTTCCCCGGGTGAACACAATTAAAGACGGCGAGTTAAAAGAGCTTGCCAAGTTCTTCGGTGTGAAATATAGAAAAGATTTTTTGAATTAAAACGAAAGCAGACACATTATTTAAGGCTCGACCTTGTGATGTGTCTGCTTTTTGTAATTTAAATTAAAAATCAATGATTTTCTTGGGACTTTATTTCAAAACATTGTTTTTTGAAGCGCGATTAATTTTTCTATACATTCCCGGGGTCATACCCGTAATCTCCTTAAAAACAAGATTAAAATTTCTGATCGTTGTGAAACCGCTTTTCATTGCAACTTCCGTAATTGTAAGTTCAGACTTTTCTAAAAGTGATTTAGCAAAACGAATGCGGTAGCTGTTGACGAAAGATGAAAAATCCATGCCAAAATTGCGATTAAAAAACGAGGAAATATAGCTGTAGTCATAGCCAAATTCTTTTGCTATGGCTTTTAATTTTATATCTTTTGTAAAATTGTTTTGAATACATATCGAAAGGGAATTCGTCAGCGCAAAGTACGAAGTATCAACCGACAAAATCTTGCTCTGCTCAAAAATTTTTCCACAAAGCTCATAGAGAACAGCTTGTTTTGAATATATACTTTTTTGTTTGTCGGTAAGTATTTCAATTTGCTTTTGATTTGAAAAAGTGAAATAAACATTTGAAAAGCTGCTGCATTTTGTTCGTTCATAAAAAGATGTCACAAGATCCGGCGAGAAAACGCAAAGATAGCTTTTACTTTTTTCTTTTGTTTCGTATGAATGAATGTGTCCGGGTAAAATCAAAACGCCTTCGCCGCTGTGTAATATGTATCCGATATTGTCGGCTTCACAAAACAGTTCACCGTCAAGACAAAATACCGCCTCATAGCTGTGATGAGTATGCTTTTGAAAAGAAAGGTTATCATCAAACTGATGATACAAGTATTCGCTTTGTCCGCTGCGTTCGGCTTCATAAAAAATCATGATTTCACCACACAAATATTTTTCTACTATTATAAAAGATATTTCTTTATTTTTCAAGCTTTGTTATTTATAATTTAATTAAATAGATGAAAATTTTCTGAAGGGGGTCTTTATGAAATACTTTATCGGACTTGATATAGGCACTTCCTGCGTTAAAGCAATGCTAATAAACGAAAAAGCAATCGTTAATGTAGTAAGTTTTGATTACCCGGTGTATTACCCTGAAAATGGTTGGTCGGAGCAAAATCCTACGGATTGGTTTGCCAACTCCGTTGAAGCAATTAGAACATTGATAAAAGATATTGACCCGAAAGAAGTTGAAGCTGTCAGCTTTTCCGGTCAAATGCACGGACTTGTGACATTGGATGAAAACGATAATGTTATTCGCCCGGCAATTCTTTGGAATGACGGAAGAAGCGAAAAGGAAACTGCCTTTCTCAACAACGAAGTCGGCAAGGATTTTCTTCTTGAACATACTGGCAATATAGCTTTTCCGGGCTTTACCGCTCCAAAGCTTTTGTGGATGTTCAAAAATGAAAAAGAAAATTTTGACCGTATAAGAAAAATCTGCCTGCCGAAAGATTATGTTGCTTATAAACTCTCCGGCACCTTTGCAACCGATGTTTCTGACGCCGCAGGAACGCTATATTTTGACACCGAAAACCGTCAATGGTCAAAACCGATGCTTGACATTTTGCATATTACAGAAGAGATGCTGCCAAAAGTTTATGAAAGCTATGAAACAGTCGGCGTTATCAAGTCGGAAATTGCGAATAGTCTCGGATTGAAACAAGATGTCAAAGTAATCATCGGGGCAGGCGACAATGCTGCCTCGGCAATCGGAACCGGTGCAGTGAACAACGGTGAATGCAATATATCACTCGGTACTTCCGGAACGGTGTTTGTTTTGAGCGATAAGTTTTGTTGCGACAAGGAAAACGCAATTCATTCTTTTTGCTCCGCAAACGGAAAGTATCATTATCTTGCCTGCATTCTTTCTGCTGCTTCGTGCCAGAAGTGGTGGCTTGAAGAGATTCTGAATGTTGGATATGATTTTGAAGGCGTGAAGCCATACCTCGGAAAAAGCAAAGTTCTGTTTTTGCCTTACCTCATGGGCGAGCGTTCACCGATAAATGACACAAAGGTGAGGGGAGCGTTCTTCGGACTTTCCTCGGATACAAAAAAAGAAGAGATGACTCTCGCTGTTTTAGAAGGAGTTGCCTTTGCACTCAGACAGAACATTGATATAATTCGCTCACTTGGTGTTGAAATCAAAAGGTCAAAAGTGTGCGGAGGCGGAGCAAGAAACAAGCTTTGGCTTGAAATTCTTGCAGCTGTTTTGAATCTTGAGCTTTTGATTCCGACTCTTGAGCACGGCGGTGTTCTCGGTGCGGCAATGCTTGCGGCGAAAAGCACTCTCACATTTGAAGAGTACCGCACAATGGAAAATGAGTTTTATAAAACAAGTTCAACAATTAAGCCGAATAAAGAACTCAGTAAATACTATGAAAGAAAATATCAAAGCTTTTTAAAACTTTATCCCGCAATTAAGGAGATTGAAATATGAATTTTAATGAAGCAGTCAAAAAATATCAGTGCAATCCAACCGGAGAAAACCTTAAAGACGTTTGCAAAGATTTGAGAAAAGAGCTTTCAACAAGAGAAAAGCTTAGAATGATTTCCGGCCGTCAGTTCCTTCTCACCAACGGTTACGATCTTATCACAAAAGGCCAAAAGTATAACTATCGTCCGTGCCTTGCCGGTGGTGTAAAAAGACTCGGTATTCCGCCGGTTGCTTTTTCTGACGGTCCCAGAGGCGTTGTCATGGGTAACAGCACCTGCTTTCCCGTTTCGATGGCAAGAGCAGCTTCTTTCAACGATGACCTTGAATACGAAATCGGTTCCGCAATCGCTGATGAAGTTATTGCCGGAAAAGGTAATTACTTTGCCGGAATCTGTATCAATCTTCTGCGTAATCCCTGTTGGGGCAGAGCACAGGAAAGCTACGGTGAAGATCCGTTTCTCACAGGAAAAATGGGTGTTGCATTAACAAAAGCTGTTCAGGAAAAGGGCGTTATTGCCTGTCCGAAGCATTATGCTGTCAACAGCATTGAAAACATCCGCTTTTCCGTTAATGTTGAAGCTGATGAGACGGTGCTTCATGAAGTATATCTTCCGCATTTCAGAAAATGCGTTGAAGCCGGTGCAATGTCAATTATGGGCGCATATAACCTTTTCAGAGGCGATCATTGCTGCGAGAGCAAATATCTTCTCACTGATGTTTTGAGAAACGACTGGGGCTTTGAAGGCTTCACTATTTCTGACTTCATAATGGGCGTTCGTAATGCCGCGAAGGCTCTTAAAGCCGGCATGGATATCGAAATGCCGATAACGATGCATTATGCGCTTCTTCCGCTTCTTCTTAAAATAAATAAAATTTCTATTGAAGACATTGACAGAGCTGTTGAACATATTCTTGCGGGTCTTATCAAGATTACGCCGAAGATCATCGCAAAAGATAAGAGTGTTGTCTGCTGCAAAAAGCATACCGAACTTGCGAAAGCGGCGGCGCTTGAGGGTACGGTGCTTCTCAAAAACAACGGTATTCTGCCGCTTAAAAATGTTGGGAAAATTGCTGTTGTCGGAAGATATGCAAATAAAATCAATGTCGGTGACCATGGTTCAAGCAGCGTGTTCAGCCCGTATACAGTAACGCCTTATGAGGGATTTTGCAACCGATACGGTAAAGATCATGTTCTTCTTGTTGAAGGTACCGATATCAGCGAAAAGGTTGATGAGCTCAAAGCCTGCGATGCCGTGATTGTCTGCGTTGGAAGTGACTACAAGCAAGAGGGTGAGAACCTTGCCAATTTTTCAAGCAGTGACAAAACAACCGAAAAAGCCCTAGGTGGCGACAGATATTCGCTCCGCATACCGAAGGAAGAGGTTGAACTTATTCATCATGTCAGCGCCGAATGTAAAAACACCGTTGTTAATATTATCGGCGGCAGCGCATATATAATTGAAGAGTGGAAAGACGAGGTCGCAGCAATTCTTGAATCGTTCTATTCCGGTATGGAAGGCGGCAGTGCTCTTGCCGAACTTATTGCCGGAGATATAAATTTCAGCGGTCATCTTCCATTCACAATGGCGAAAAATGAAAACGATTATCCGCCGTTTCTTTTCCCCGGAGACAAAGAAAGAACGATTGATTATGGCGCTTATCACGGCTACACCTTGCTTGACAAAGAAAGCAAAAAAGCGGCTTTTCCGTTCGGGTTCGGTCTTTCGTATACGACATTCGAGTACTCCGATATCAAAATTGAAAGGGGAGAAGAAACAGTCAATGTTGCATTAAAAATCAAAAACACCGGAAGCTATGACGGAAAAACGGTTGTTCAGGTTTACGCCGGTTCAGACGGACACCAGATTAAACTTCTCAAAGGCTTCAAAAAGGTATTCATCAAAGCCGGAGAAGAAACAACGGTTACGGTTGAAATTGAAAAAGACGATCTTAAATACTACAATCCAAAAATTAAATATTGGTATCTTGAAAAAGAGTACAGTATTTATGTCGGACAAGACAGCGAAGATGCAATGAACAATAAATATGAATTAAAATTTTGAGGTGAAAAGTTATGGAATATTTTGATTTTGTGAAAGAGGTAAAGTACGAGGGTTCAAAAAGCAAAAATCCGTTTGCGTATAAATATTACGACCCGGAAAGAGTGATTCTTGGCAAAAAGATGAGTGAACATCTTCCGTTTGCAATGGCATGGTGGCACAATCTCGGAGCGGACGGAGTTGATATGTTCGGAAAATCAACGGCTGATAAATCGTTCGGCGTTGTTTCGGGAACAATGGAACACGCAAAAGCGAAGGTTGACGCGGGCTTTGAGTTCATGAAAAAACTCGGCATAAAATACTTCTGTTTCCATGATGTTGACCTTGTTCCGGAGGACGAGGATATCAATGTTACCAACATTCGCCTTGATGAAATTTCGGATTATATTCTTTCAAAAATGAAAGACACGGACATAAAGTGCCTTTGGGGAACGGCAAATATGTTCTCCAATCGCCGCTTTATGAACGGTGCCGGAAGTACAAACAGCGCCGATGTTTACTGCTTTGCTGCGGCACAGATTAAGAAGGCTCTTGATATTACCGTTAAACTCGGCGGCAAAGGCTATGTCTTTTGGGGCGGCAGAGAGGGCTATGAAACCCTTTTGAACACCGATATCAAGTTTGAACAGGAGAACATCGCGTCTCTCATGCACATGGCGGTTGATTACGGAAGAAGTATCGGCTTTACAGGAGATTTCTATATTGAACCAAAGCCAAAGGAGCCGATGAAGCATCAGTATGATTTTGACGCCGCAACATCAATCGGATTTTTGCGTCAATACGGTCTTGACAAGGACTTTAAGCTTAACATTGAAGCGAACCATGCAACGCTAGCCGGACACACTTTTCAGCATGAACTGAGAATTTGTGCAATTAACGGAATGCTCGGAAGCATTGACGCAAACCAGGGTGATATGCTCCTTGGCTGGGACACCGATGAATTTCCGTTTGACGTGTACTCTGCAACAATGTGTATGTATGAAGTTCTTAAAAACGGAGGACTTACCGGCGGCTTCAATTTTGACGCAAAGAACCGCAGGCCGTCGAATACCGCTGAGGATATGTTCTTCGGTTACATTCTCGGCATGGATACTTTTGCACTCGGACTTATTAAAGCTGCTGAGATTATTGAAACCGGTATAATTGACGATTTTGTTAAAGAAAAATACAAGAGCTTTTCTTCTCCGCTCGGTGAAAAAATCAGAAGCGGAAAAGCAACGCTTGAGGAACTTTCAAAAATTGCCGAAGAAAAGAAAACTTGCAGCACTCCGTCTTCAGGCAGACAGGAACTTCTTGAAAGCGAAATCAACGCCATCTTGTTTGGTTGAATTTTAATAGAATAACACATCGCGCGACTTTTCACCGCGTGATGTGTCATTTGAGACAAATTAATAATTTGCATTTAATTAAAATTTAAATCAAAAACAGTACCGCACCGAATGAAGCCGATTGACTTCGTTCGGTGCGGTGAATTATATTTGTTTATTTTTTACATTTGTCACATGAACGGCTACAGTTTTTGCAGCAGCCGCAGCAACCGTTTTTTCTTTTTTTAATGTTTACGATCGCTGCAATGAGTGCGGCAATTATAAACGCAAGACAGATAATATCATAACAATTCATTACACTGCTCCTAAAATTGTGCCTACAAGCTTCACAATGAACGCAAGAAGATATGCAATAACACACTGACCGATAACAACACCTCCGGCCCATTTTCCACCGAGCTCACGGCGTATTGAAGCGATAGCCGCAACACATGGGGTGTATAAGAGGCAAAAAACAAGAAGCGAGCTTGCTGCAAGAGGTGTAATAAGCGTTGTGATTGATGCTCCTGAAAGAAGGACGGAAAGGGTTGAAGCAACACTTTCTTTAGCCATGAAGCCGGCAATGAGGGAGGTACAAATTCTCCAATCATTGAAACCAAGAGGGGAGAACAACGGAGCTATAAAGCCTGCAATGGATGACAGCATACTTTTCTCCTGGTGACCCAAAACTGGATTAAGACGAAAATCAAAGCTCTGCAAAAACCAGATTACCACAGTTGCAATGAAAATTACGGTAAATGCACGCTGAAGAAAATCCTTTGCTTTATCCCAGATAAGCTGAAGAACATTTTTAAGCTTCGGCATCCGGTAATTCGGAAGTTCCATAACGAACGGAACAGCCTCGCCCTTGAATGCGGTGCATTTCATAATTGAGGCAACGCCTATTGCAGTCAGTATTCCAAGGAAGTATATGCCAATCATTATCAGGCCGCTGTATTCCGGAAAGAAAGCCTGAGTCAAAAGTCCGTAAATTGGAAGTTTCGCCGTGCAGCTCATGAATGGAATCAGCATAACCGTTAGTCGACGGTCTCTTTGAGACGGCATTGTCCGGCTGGCCATGACGCCGGGAACAGTGCAGCCGAAACCAATAAGAAGCGGAACAATGCTGCGGCCGGAAAGTCCGATTTTGCGCAGCAGTTTGTCAGTTACAAAAGCAATGCGAGCCATGTATCCGCTGTCTTCAAGAAGCGACAGGAAAAGGAACAAAATAAGTATTATCGGAATAAAACTCAGTATACTGCCGATTCCGCCGAAAATGCCGTCAATTATCAATGAGTGAATCAGCTCATTGACGCCGGCTTCGGTCAGCAGCCGGTCAATAAATCCGCTGAAAGAATCAATGCCCATTTGCAGAAGATTCTGCAGTGCAGCACCGACAACATTGAAAGTCAAATAAAAAACAAGAGCCATTATTCCAACAAATGCAGGAAGCGCCGTATATTTTCCGGTCAGTATTTTGTCAATTCTGCGGCTGCGCTTGTGCTCTTTGCTTTCAGCAGGTTTAACAACGCAGCGATTACAAAGCTTTGTGATAAACGAAAAGCGCATATCTGCAATGGCTGCGGCACGGTCAAGGCCTCCCTCTTTTTCCATCTGTAAAACAATATGTTCAATCATTTCCTTTTCGTTAGCGGAAAGCTTGAGTGCGCCGAGAATCATTTCATCGTCCTCAATAACTTTCGTTGCCGCAAACCGTAAAGGTATTTCTGCACTTTTGGCGTGGTCACTAATGAGTTCCATGATTCCGTGCAGCGCCCGGTGAACCGCTCCGCCATGGCTGTTTTCATCGCAAAAATCCGTGCGACCGGGACGCTCCTGATACTGAGCAACATGAACGGCATGGCGTATAAGTTCATCAACGCCCTCATTTTTGGCTGCTGAAATCGGAACAACGGGGATTCCGAGCATCGCCTCCATTTTGTTGATGTCAACTGTTCCACCGTTTCCCCGGACTTCGTCCATCATGTTCAGGGCAAGAACAATCGGAATCTCCAGCTCCATGAGCTGGAGCGTCAGATAGAGATTACGTTCGATGTTTGTTGCATCAACAATATTGATAATGCCGGTTGGCTTTTGCTCAAGAATAAATGCGCGGGAAACAAGTTCTTCACTTGTATAGGGTGACAGTGAATATATTCCGGGAAGATCAGTTACCTCAGTGTTTGAATATCCTCTGATTGCACCGTCCTTGCGGTCAACCGTCACTCCCGGAAAATTTCCAACGTGCTGATTTGAGCCTGTGAGCTGATTAAAAAGAGTTGTTTTTCCGCAATTTTGATTTCCTGCAAGTGCAAAGGTCAAGAGTTTTCCCTTTGGTAAGGGAGATCCGCTACCTTTGACGTGATACTTGCCGTCTTCGCCAAGACCCGGATGCTCGCTTTCTTCAAAAAAAGACGGATTCTTTTTCTTGAGAATTTCAGAAGGTTTCACCGGCTCAACTTCAATCTGTGCGGCGTCAGACAGTCTTAGAGTCAATTCATATCCGTGAATCAGGAGATCCATTGGGTCACCCATCGGTGCAAACTGAATCAGCGTTGCGCTTGCGCCGGGAATTACACCCATGTCAAGAAAGTGCTGACGCAGTGTGCCTTTTCCGCCAACGGATGTAATTCTTACGGTTTGGCCAACTTTCATTTCGCTTAATTTCATTGCTATCCCTCGTTTAAACATTTGCCGAAAAATTATACTGATATTTGAAGTATTATATCACAAAAATCTACGCTTTGAATTTCAGCAATTAAAAATTGATATTTTTTCTAAACGATATTGAAAATATTTCCTTTCTATGGTAGCATATGAAGGCAACTTCTGTCATATATTCAGCGGTTACAAAATAATCACGGGGAGAATACAAAGAAAATGAATAAGCAAAACAAAACACTCACGTTTGGTAAGATTGCAATCTATTCCATCGGAATATTCGGAATTCAGCTTCTTATCGGTTACATCAACACCTATCAGTCGCAGTTTTACTCAAAGGTTCTCTTTGCAGACTTTAATAAGTGTGCAATCATTATTCTCGTTGCAAAAATTATCAGCTCTTTAGCCGACCCGATAATCGGTAATATCATTAACTCTGCGCACTTCAAATCAGGAAAAATGAAGCCCTTTGTTGCAATGAGCATCATCCCCTTTGCCGTCATTACAACAATTATGTTCATTGCCATTGACTTCAAAAGTGACTTTGCAAAGTATGCTTACATTACCGTAACAACCGTCCTTTGGAATATTGCAATGAGCTTTGCTGACATTCCAAGCCAGGGTATGCTTGCAACACTCAGTCCGTCAAGCGAGGAAAAGAACAGCTGCGCCGGAATTGCAAATATGCTCAAGTCCCTTGCTCTTGTTGCTCCGAACCTCATTGTTCCGGTTATCTGCACCTTGACCGGCTCTAAGGACATTACGGAAAAGGAATACATTATTGCCGCTGCTGCAATGAGCGTCTTTGCGGTAATAACAACCGCTCTTATGCTGCGAGGTTCTAAAGAAGTTGTTACAAGTGAACCTAATAAGCTGAGCTATAAGGAAATGATCTCTGAGCTTGTTTCCAACAAGCCGCTCATGATAGTTTTTCTTGTCAATATGCTTGGTTTTGGTCGCAATATGGCCGTCAGTATAGGCGTTCAGGCAGCGGCCGTTCTGCTTGACGAGGTCACGATTCCCGGATTCAACATCACCCTTGCCGGCGAAAATCTTCCAATCATTCTTGGTGTTGGAGCCGCGATTCCATCAACTCTTTCCGTTGTTTTAACGCCGCTTATCTCCAAAAAATTCGGTGTTAAGAAGACTTTTATGGCGCTCGGAATTTACGGAATGATTGCCGCCATGGGATACTATCTTCTCTTTGCATTTGGCCCTGCATGGTTCCGTTCGCTCGGCGGAATTCTTGTTGGTCAGTTTGTCATCAACTTCATGTTCGGACCGCACGGATTTGCACCGCTTGTTATGCTTTCCGATTCCGTTGACTACCGTGAAATGACAACCGGAAAAAGGAACGAGGGAATTCAGTATTCAGTTCTCAGCCTTTCATTCAAGCTTGCGAATGCATTTTCTGTTGCCGTTGGTCTCTTTGTTGTTGGACTTTCCGGATATGAAGCAGGAATGGTCTTTGCAGATGCCACTCAGCACATGAAAAACATTGTCATGGTTGCTTATTGGTTCATTCCCGGACTTTGCGCCGGACTTTCAATGATACCTATGCTTTTCTATAAGCTTGACAGAAAAGATATCAGGCAGCAGCTAAATGAGTTCATTGCCAAACGTGACGGTGCGCCGGTGACGAGGTGAAGCTTCTTCCAATAATAGTCGAGGTAAAAAAGCAAATCAAAACAATCAAGCAGTCGCCTGACGGCGACTGCTCTCTCATTTCCATTTAATTTTTAACACCCAATATTGAAAAAAAGCCTCATATTCTCAGTTCATATTTAATCTCGGCAAGATGCTTCTGCATTGACCTTGTCAGAAGTTCTTCGCAGTCAGCAGACAAGGCGCAAAGCGGCAGTCGGCAATTTCCGGTGTCAATTCCGGCGATTCTAAGCGCTGCTTTAACCGGAACGGGATTAATGTCAATGAACAGGTTTTCAATCAACTCCATGCAGTCTTTCTGCATCCGTGCGCACTGTTCGCATTCTCCGTTTATTCCGCACATAGCCATTTTGTGCGTATATTGCGGCATTATGTTTGCAAGAACAGAGATGACACCTTTGAAACCGAATGAAGCACAAACCGAAACAAGGTCATCGTTTCCGCAGTAGAAGTCAAGTTTATCTTCACAAAGCACGACTGATTTAATGAGCTTTGTTATGCAGGTGTCAGCCTCTTTCACGGCAACAATGTTTTCGTGCCGTGAAAGCTTTTTATATGTTTCAGGCTTTATATTCATGCCTGTCCTTGACGGAACATTATAGATGATTATCGGTTTCAAAAGCTTTTCGGCGAGAGTATAATAATGCTTTACAAGTCCCTCCTGCGAGGTTTTGTTGTAATACGGAGTAACCATCAGATGGGCATCCGCACCGCACTCCTCAGCTTTTTTTGCAATATCAAGGGTAAAGGAGGTGCTGTTGCTGCCGGTTCCGCAGATTAAAGGTACGCGTCTTTGAATTGTTTCATTTGCAACAGAAAACAGTTCAAGTCTTTCCTCAACAGTAAGCGTTGAGCCTTCTCCCGTTGTTCCGCAAACAACAATGGCATCGGTATGGTTTGCAATTTGAATTTCGATGAGTTTTCTAAAAAGCTCAAAGTTGATTTTTCCGTCCTTATCAAAGGGCGTTACCAAAGCAACGCCGCTGCCGATAAAGAGGGGGGTCATTACGATACCTCCGTTCAGTCAATATAGCCCTCTGCGCAAAGCAATTCGGCAAGAAGTACTCCGCCACCGGCAGCACCGCGCAGGGTATTGTGTGAAAGGCAGACGAATTTGTAATCATATTGTGTGTCCCCACGGAGCCGTCCGATTGAAATTGCCATTCCGCCCTCAAGGTTTCTCTGAAGCTTTGTCTGTGGAAGATTATCTTCCGTGAAATAATGCAAAAACTGTTTTGGAGCGCTCGGAAGGGAAAGCTCCTGGGCTCTTCCGGAATAGTTTTTCCAGCAATCGAGAATTTCTTCGCGGTTCGGCTTTTTTCCATCCTCAAAACGCATGAAAACAGCACCCATATGACCGTCTGAAACAGGAACACGAATGCACTGGGCGGTGAACGCCGGTGAAGAGGCATTCACAATTTTTCCATCTTCAACCTTGCCCCAAATTTTGAGCGGTTCGGTTTCGCTTTTTTCTTCTTCGCCGCCGATAAACGGAATGACGTTATCAAGCATTTCCGGCCACGTTTTAAATGTTTTTCCGGCTCCGGAAATTGCCTGATATGTGCAGACGAGAACCTCTTTAATGCCGAATTTTTGGTCAAGCGGATAAATAGCCGGAACATAGCTTTGAAGTGAGCAGTTAGACTTAACAGCTATGAAACCGCGCTTAGTTCCAAGGCGCTTCTTCTGGGAATAAATAACCTTAATATGGTCAGCATTGATTTCAGGAATAACCATCGGAACGTCCGGAGTTGAACGGTGGGCGCTGTTATTGGAAATTACCGGGCATTCCGCTTTTGCGTATGCCTCCTCAAGTGCTCTTATCTCGTCCTTTTTCATATCAACAGCACAAAAGACAAAGTCAACCTCTTTTGCAATTTCCGCAATATCATCCGTTGCATTCTTAACGGTCAGAGAAGCAATATTCTCAGGAATTTCGCAGTCAAATGCCCATTTTTCTCCAACCGCATCTTTATATGTCTTTCCGGCAGACCGCGGGCTTGCGGCAACAACCTTAACGGTAAACCACGGATGCCGTGAAAGCAGAAGAACAAACCGCTGACCGACCATTCCTGTTGCTCCGATGATTCCGACATTGTATTTTTTCATGATATGCACCTCAATTTTTCAAGTATTTTAACGCAAACTGTTGCCAAAACTGTCAGATTGCACTATAATAAACAAGTTGTTTTATATGATATCACGAAAACTTTGATTCGTCAATCATTTGACTGATTATATTGATTGCTTTGAGGTGTAAACATGCAAACATCGGATTTTTATTATGATTTGCCAAAAGAGCTTATTGCGCAGCATCCGGCCGAAAAAAGAGATTGTTCGCGGCTAATGGTTATCGGAAGAAAAAGCGGAGAGATAAAACATGAGCATTTCTATAACATTGTTGATGAGCTTAAATCCGGAGATTGCCTTATTCTAAACAACACAAAAGTCCTACCGGCAAGAATTTACGGCATCAAGGAAGAAACGGGAGCGCACGTTGAATTTCTTCTGCTTGTCAACCGCGGAGATGATGTCTGGGAAGTTATAGCCGGCCCCGGAAAAAGAGCTAAGCCCGGCTCACGGTTCACCTTTGGAAACGGTCAGCTCAAATGTGAAGTTTTGGAAGTTCTTGAGGGCGGAAACAGACTTGCAAAATTTGAATATGATGGCAACTTCTTTAATATTCTTGACGAAATCGGTCAGATGCCGCTTCCGCCGTATATTACCGAAAAGCTTAATGACCAGTCGCGTTATCAGACGGTATACAGCGAAAAACTCGGCTCTGCGGCTGCACCCACAGCTGGTCTCCATTTCACCGAGGAATTGCTTGAAAAAATCAGAGAAAAGGGTATTGAGATCGGATATGTTACGCTTCATGTCGGACTTGGCACATTCAGGCCGGTTAAGGTTTCTGACATCACAAAGCATACTATGCACAGCGAACATTATTGGTTACCAAAAGAAACGGCTGAACTGATTAATAAGACCAAAGCTAACGGCGGTCGTGTGATTTCCGTTGGAACAACAAGCTGCCGCACTCTTGAATCGGTTGCAACTTTCAACGGGAAGATTGAGGAAAGTGAAGGCTGGACAGATATTTTCATCTATCCCGGTTATGAATTCAAGTGCATTGACGGGCTCATTACAAACTTCCATCTTCCCGAAAGCACGCTGATAATGCTTGTCAGTGCATTTTGCGGATATGAAAACGCAATGCATTTTTATAAGGTTGCCGTTGAAAACAAGTACCGCTTTTTCTCGTTCGGTGATGCGTGTTTCATTGCCTGATAATTTAAAAATGGAGGAATATACCGTGCTCAACCAATTTTCAAGAACCGAGCTTCTTTTCGGAAAGGAAGCAATGGAAAAGCTCCGTAATTCCCGCGTTGCCGTTTTTGGCATCGGCGGAGTCGGAGGATATGCCGTTGAAGCTTTGGCAAGGTCAGGCATCGGTGCTCTTGATCTTGTTGATGATGACAAAATCTGCTTGACAAACATTAACCGGCAACTTTTAGCAACGTGTGATTCCGTTGGAAAATATAAGGTCGATGAGGCCGAATGTCGGATAATGTCAATCAATTCAAAATGTAAAGTTAAAACCTATAAAACATTCTATCTTCCGGATACGGAAAGTTTATTTGATTTTTCAAAGTATGATTACATTATTGATGCAATCGACACCGTATCAGGAAAGCTGGCGCTAATTGAGAATGCAAAAAAAGCTGCTGTTCCGATAATTTCTTCAATGGGTGCAGGCAACAAGCTTGATCCGACTGCTTTTGCTGTTGCGGACATTTATTCAACCTCGGTCGATCCGCTTGCCCGGGTAATCAGATATGAATGCAGAAAACGCGGAATTAAAAGTCTTAAGGTTGTATATTCTCAAGAGAAGCCAACGCGTCCAATAGATGATACTGAGTCGGGCTGTCGCAATCATTGCATTTGTCCCCCCGGAACACAGCGAAAATGTACTGTGCGACGCGATATTCCGGGCTCAACGGCCTTTGTTCCGTCCGTTGTCGGTTTAATAATCGCCGGCGAAGTTATTAAAGACCTGGCCGGAATTAACGGAAAGTAAAACATTTGAAAGAGGTAATTCATGTATAAGCTTTTAAAAACCGAAAACAATGCCAGACGCGGCGAATTTGTTACCGTTCACGGAACAATCCAGACGCCTGCATTTATGAATGTTGCAACCTGCGGAGCAATCAAGGGCGCTTTGTCTGCACTCGACCTTAAAGAGCTGAAGTGTCAGGTTATGCTTTCAAACACATATCACCTCCATGTCAGACCGGGTGACCGGCTTGTTGCCGAAATGGGTGGACTGCATGAGTTTACACACTGGGACGGCCCCATTCTTACAGACAGCGGCGGCTTTCAGGTTTTTTCCCTTGCTGGACTGCGCAAAATAACCGAGGAAGGTGTAACTTTTGCTTCCCATGTTGATGGCAGACGCATATTCATGGGACCGGAAGAGAGCATGGAAATTCAGTCAAACCTCGGCTCAACCATTGCAATGGCGTTTGATGAATGCGTTGAAAACCCTGCTGAATACAAATACGCAAAGCAATCGTGTGAACGGACTGTCCGTTGGCTTGAGCGTTGCAAAAAGAAAATGGCTGAGCTTAACGCAAAAGAGGGGACTATCAACCCGCATCAGCTTTTGTTCGGAATCAATCAGGGCTGCACTTTTGAGGATCTCCGCATTGAAAACATGAAGCAGATTGCTGCGCTTGATCTTGACGGCTATGCAATCGGCGGGCTTGCCGTTGGCGAACCCAAGGAAGATATGTATAGAATTATATCTGCCGTTGAGTCGTATATGCCTAAGAACAAAATTCGTTATCTCATGGGAGTTGGAACACCGGGCAACATTCTTGAAGCAGTCAGCCGCGGAGTTGACCTTTTTGATTGCGTTATGCCGAGCAGAAACGCGCGCCACGGACATCTTTTTACCCATAAAGGTATTATCAATATAAATAATGCCAAATATGAAAAAGATGCACTCCCGATTGACCCGGAGTGTGACTGTCCGACCTGCCGGAATTTTTCACGTGCATATATTCGCCATCTTTTCAAGTGCAAGGAGATGCTTGCAATGCGTCTTTGCGTAATGCATAATCTATATTTTTATAACAGCCTGCTTGAAAGAATACGTTTTGAACTTGACAACGGAACATTTGAAGAGTTCAAAAATGCAAATGTTGAACTATTAGACACAAGAATCTGAGTTTTTTTCGACTTTTTACTGATATTTGGCTTAAATCTTCAAATATCTCTTGCAAAGTCTGAGAATAACCTGTATAATATTTTCATTATGTTTTTTGGAGGAACAAGAAAATGAACTTAATTTTTGCAACTGGCGGCTCAGGCGCCGCAACCGGAAGCAGCCCGACAACAATGATTCTTCTCCTTGTTGGTATGTTTGCCGTTATGTATTTTGTTATGATCCGCCCGCAGAAGAAGAGACAGAAGGAAGAGCAGGAAATGCGTAACGCCGTTGAAATCGGCGATGAAATCACAACTATCGGCGGAATTTGCGGCCGCGTTGTTACTGTTAAGGAAAACCACCTTATAATTGAAACCGGTGCAGACAGAAACAGAATGCAGATTACTCGCTGGGCAATCCAGAGCAATGATACCGCCAACGCAAGACTTGCCGCTGAAAGAGCTGCTGCCAAGGAAGCTGCCGAAAAGGCTAAAGCCGAAAAGAAGGTCGCAAAATCAAAAAGCAAAAAAGAAGACTGAATTTTTAGGTAATAATTGAAAGGATCTCGTCATATCTTTAATCAAGAGGATATGGGAGGTCTTTTTTTATGGCTTCAAAAAGAATCAAAAAATCAAAACAGCTTTCACAGCTTTCGCTGCCGGTCAAAATTTTCCTAAAAACACTGTTTTTGACATTGGCACTCTATGCGTTTGCTTTTCTTCTTAGCGCGGCCGTTGGCCTTTCAATGAACATTTCAAAAGGCAACGCGTTTTATCTCTCCGTCTTTGTGTTTTCGTGCTGTTCGTTTGCCGGCGCCTTTTATGCCGGAAAAAAGATACATAAAAACGGAATATCAATAGGTTTTCTGTTTTGTCTGCCGATGAATTCTGTTGTAATAATTGCCTCTGTTGCTGCAAACTCTTTTAAAATTGATTTAACAGCGCTTATTTCGTTTTTCATTTTGAGCGTTGCAGCAATGCTTGGCGGAATTGTATCTGTTAACATGAGAATCAAGGTCAAAAAGGGGCGAATAAAGTGAAAATTAATGCTGCAATAGCAAAAAAGCCGCGCATTAGAGCGCAGAGCGATAGATTTGATATGTTTGACCGAACGCTGCTTGCAATTTTTGGGGCAATGTTCATTTCTGTGATTTCCGGCGCCATTGTTTATAAAATCAAAAGTTCAGCATTCAGCACGGCTGTTTTTGACACGTTTGCTGCTTTTTCAACCGACATCACCGGAAAAAGCTTTTTTGAAGCGTTTTCCGGTTTTTTCACAGCGGACTTGTCCATGTTAATTATCATTACATTTTTAGGTGTCAGTGCTTTTGGATATGTTCCAATCCTTGCAACGGCCGCTTTTAGAGTTTTCGGTGTCGGTGCTCTCGGAGCATATCTTTTTGATAAGTTTGGCTTTGCAGGATTGAAATATTTTCTAATTGTCATTATTCCGGGTAGATTATTTATGTTTTTCGCTCTGCTTCTTTCTGTTCAAAACTGTTTTCAAACTTGTTGCAAAACACGGAAAATATTGAACGGAACCAGCACTGAGTCAATCGATTTTAAGTTTTATCTTTTGCGCAATGCGGTTACTGCAATAATTTTTGTTGCCGCAGCCCTGACTGATACTTTACTTTTGCGTTTTGTTTCCGGCCACTTTCTGCCCAAATTATGATGATAAAAGCATTACCGAAATCAACAAAATTGATATCCGGTAATGCCTATTTATTTACTTCCGTCTAACTTTGTTAAGAGGGCTGTTTTCAATGGCGGCACGGACTTGTTTGTTTTCAACATGGGTATAAATTTCGGTTGTTGATAGGTTTTCATGACCCAACATTTCCTTGAGAACAAGAATATCAGTATCATTATACTGATACAAAAGCGTTGCAGCCGTGTGACGCAGCTTGTGAACGGAATAATGCTGGCCATCAAGTCCAATTTTCTTCAGATAATTATAAACCATCAACTGAACTGCCTGTCTGCCAATACGCTTTCCAAGTCGGCTGACAAAAAGTGCACTTCTTGCATCTTCGCCTTTAAGTCCATCTGCCGGGCGAACAGCCATATATGATCTAATTGCGCTCACACAGGCACCGTTAAGATATAGCATTCTTTGTTTGTTACCTTTGCCGATAACCTTCATCGTGCATTCCTCAAGATTAATATCGCTTAAATTAAGGCTGACAAGCTCTGCAAGGCGTAATCCGCAGTTCAAAAAAATTGTAAGAATACAATAATCGCGTGCTGCATTTTCACCCTCAACAGCATTGAGAAGTGCCACGCTTTGTTCAAGAGTGAGGTAACGCGGCAGTTTCTTTTTATCTGATGGAAGCTGCAAGTGTGAAACCGGATTGCTCGGGATATACTTCATATTATCAGCAATGTATTTGAAAAAGCCGCGTATTGATGAGGCCTTTCTATTCCTTGTTGATAGATTATTTGAGCGCTCAGAGGTGCAATATGCGAGAAACGCATAAATGTCAGCGATTGAAATCTTAGATAGAAAATTGTCATCTATGAACGAAAGATCATAGTCATTTTTTATATCGGAAGGGGAAATATTTTCTTTTTTTGTAGCAGCAAGATATTCAAAAAGCAGACGTAAATCGCGCACATATCCATCAGCTGTGAGTTTTGAGCAGCCTTTGACTGCAAGCATATAGCTGATAAATTCGTTGACGCGTTCCGGAAGCAGGCTGGAATCATATTCAGTCATAGGGTCACCTCAGTTCTAAAGCGGCATATCTGATGATTATATTACAGTTAAATTATAGCATATTTGAGGAAAGTTTTGGTTAATATTATGAAAATAGCTCCCCTCAACCATACAAAATATTTATTTTGTATGGTTACTGATTTTGAAATACCCCATCAGCTTTTAAAGAAGCCTGAGCAGGTTTTAGCGTTAAGCTTTAATCAAACGTATTATCTTTTATTCTTCATAAGCAACCATACCACCTATATCCGTAAGTACATGGTTATTTAAAAATGAATACTTGCAACCGTGCTTATTTAAAAACGTATCAATTTTGCAAAAGTCACGATGCTTGGTAATATCACCGAAAAAAATAATGTGATTTTTATCTATTAATGCACTCGCACCACCAATAAAACCGTATTCATGACCCGGCAATGCAATATCGCCTTTGCCAATAAATAATACATCAATCTTGTTTTTAACACAGACTTTTTTAATTGACATATCATCAGTAATTACTGCGTTTTCATTAACAATACAAGTTGAGCATTTTGCGTAGCCTTGTTTAACATTGATTATGCAACAATCAATGTTTTTTATAGCTTCATCGGCAATATCTGTTCTTCCGATAATTTTTCCTGAAAGCAAGGCAAAATTCAGCCTGCAATCGTTCGGATAGCTTCCGCTAACATGGCTTTCAGAAAAACTTACCGTTAGACCGCGCTTTTTTAACAAACCGGCAAGTGCGGCCTGACTTCTGTCGAGCAATATTTTCCCGTCTCCCAAATAAAGTGCGTTAATATCCGCATGGCAGGAAATTGCCGAATCAACATGATAGTTTTTTACCGTGTTTAGAATTTTAATACCAAAAGACTCAACAAAATCTGAAAGCTCTTGGTCAGTCTTTCCGATAATTGCGGTTTTAACAGGAAATTGCGGAAGATTTGCGTGTTTTATAAAGCTCATGTTATTAATGCCTCAAACGCTTGTCTGATTGTTCTGACACCGACAACCTCAATTTTTTTCGCTAATTCGGCCGGGACAGATTTGAGGTTGTGTCTGGGAATAATGCACTTTTTGAACCCGAGCCGCGCAGCCTCTTTAACACGCTGTTCACAATGGGAAATTGCTCTCACTTCACCGGCAAGACCAATTTCTCCGAAAGCGAGAACATCATCTCTGATTGCATAATCCTTGAGTGATGAAACAAGAGCCATTGCGATTGTTAAATCAAGCGCAGGTTCATCAAGCTTCATGCCGCCGACAATGTTGATATATGCGTCAAAGTTGCTCAGGAAGTACCCTCCCCTCTTTTCGAGTACGGCAATAAGCATGGCCATTCTGTTGTAATCAAAGCCGTTCGTCATCCTGCGCGGATTGCCGTATGCCGTAGGTGTTACAAGGCCTTGTATTTCAGCAAGAATGGGTCTTGTTCCCTCCATTACACAGGCAACGCAGGTTCCGGGAGTATTCTTCGGCCTTCCGGCAATAAGCATCTCAGATGGGTTCTCAACCTCGTCAAGTCCCCTGTCCGTCATTTCAAAAACGCCTATCTCGTTTGTTGAACCAAAGCGATTTTTAACGGCACGCAGTATTCTGAATGAAAGGTTTCGTTCACCTTCAAAATATAAAACTGCATCAACAACATGCTCAAGAACCTTTGGGCCGGCAATGTTTCCGTCTTTGTTAACGTGACCGACCATTATGACTGGAACAGACATCGACTTTGCAACACGCATAAGCAAATTTGCGCATTCTCTGACCTGCGTGACACTTCCCGGTGAGGATGAAACTTCGGTATAATTCATCGTTTGAACCGAGTCAACAATAACGATATCCGGCTCGACACTTCTGATGTGTTCACAAACGGCCTGAACATCGGTTTCGCAAAGTATACGCAAATTATCAGTTGTAACTTTCAGTCGTTCGGCACGCAGTTTGATTTGGTTGTATGATTCTTCACCGGAAACATACATAATGTTAAGCTTTTTTCCCAGCTGCTGACAAATTTGAAGAAGAATGGTTGATTTGCCTATACCGGGGTCGCCGCTGAGCAAAACAAGCGAGCCTTTGACAATTCCGCCTCCAAGAACTCTGTCAAGCTCTGACATACCCGTTTTATAGCGTATTTCATTGTCCGGTTCAATCTCATTGAGGGTATACGAACGGACGCTTGATGGTTTTGCGGATTTGGCGGTTGATGAATAGCTTTGCGCAATCCGCGTTTCTTCCTGCAAAGTTGCCCACTCACCGCATTCGGGGCATTTTCCGAGCCATTTTGGCGTCTCATAGCCACAAGCAGAACAAACAAAAACTGTTTTTGACTTTTGAGCCAATTCTAATTCACTTCCTTTTTTATGTACCGCTGATTGAGATGCAAACACTTAATTTGTATTTGCTTATCAGTAAATCAGCGGTTACTCAGGCCGATTTACGGCTGCTGAGATATTTCAAGACGCCATCTGCGATTGAGACGGCCATTTTTTTCTGATAGCTTTCATCATTCAAAAGCTGGGCTTCTCCGGAATTTGAAAGGAAGCCGCATTCAACCATTACGGCAGGTGTTTTTGCGTGATAAAGCAAATATATTTCCGTTCCGGACGGCTTGATTTTCCTTGTGTTTTCGTTTTGAAGCTTTTCAACAATAGAGTTTTGGATGCATTCGGCAATAATTTTGCTTTGTTGGTTATTTTTTGAATAGAACACCTGAGCACCGTGATACTTGCTTTGATCGAAGTGATTTTGATGAATACTCAAAAAAATGCTGTCAGGATATTCCAGCATAATGTTCATTCTGTTTCTGATATCTGAAACTTTTTTCTCTCGTATTGCGCTGCAGCCGTTGTCATAAATCAAGCGGTCAGTCTCGCGCACTGTAACGGTTTCAAAACCGAGTGATTCAAAAACCGCTTTCAGCTTCATTGAAATTGAAAGGTTAATGTCCTTTTCAAGGATACCGTTTGAAGACTGCGCTCCGCCATCCTCTCCGCCGTGACCGGCATCAATGATTATTACAGGAAGCGCATTTGTTTTTCTTTCGGATTTTGCCATTGAATACACAATGTCAATGCCGAATATCAGCAAGGCAGAAATGACGAAGGCAGAAAGTGTGAAAATAAATTGTCTTGCGCTGATAATCTTATAAATTTGCCTTTTCATAGTAATCACCCGTAAATTACTATGGTACGACAACACAAAAAATGAATTGGACAAAGCTGAAACATCCGTTTCTTGACAACTGTGGAAAAACACTGTATAATTTAGCCGTGATATATATGCGGGTATGGTGGAATTGGCAGACACGCAAGATTTAGGATCTTGTGCTTTGCGGCGTGCAGGTTCGACCCCTGTTACCCGCACCAGAAGCAGCGGCTTTGCGTTTTGACGCGCCGCTGTTTTTTTCAACATCAAAGCTCAGTCATCTGACAAAACTTTGTTTTGAATTTCAAGAATATAGTTTTTGCGGCGCGCTTCTTCGTTTGCATCGAGCGAATATGCACCGTTTTCAAACCTCAGGACACTCCCCTCTTTAACATTGTTTGGAAGAGCGGCAAGCGGAATTCTGATTAACGTCATATCCTCTCTTTCGCACACAGCAATCATATTTTCAATCCTGTCAACGCTCAGATATTCCATTGTTTCCTCCTGTTATTTCTGCGTTTTAACGCTGTAACCGCTGTTGGCGCAAAAAACTATAATGCTGCCTGCCTTATCGGTACGGTAATACTTAATATTATTATCTTGAAGATACTTGATAACCTCTTCATGCGGATGGTCGTATGAGTTGCCATCACCGCAGGAAATCACGGCAAGGTTTGGAGCTGCGGCGGAAAGAAAACTGCTTTCAAGCGCAGTTTTGCTTCCGTGGTGGCTCATGAGCATTATATCACACGAAAGGTTCGGCGAAAGTGTCATAATTTCCTTCATCTCCGGCTTTTCGGCGTCACCGGTCAGAAGGAAGGTTGTTGAATTGACATCAGCTTTGCAAACCACAGACATATTATTAAGATCATTTTCCTGAGAAACGGGACCGAGAACTTCAAAATTGATTTTTCCGACTGTATAGTTTTTTCCGGGCTTTGCGGCAATGGCTTTAATTTTCTTCTGAGCCATTGTTTCAAGAAGATTCTGATAGGTTTTTGTTGTCGGTACATTTTCGGCTGCAAGTTCAGGCATGATAACCGCACCAACGTCAATTCTGTTGAGAACTGCTGTCAGTCCTCCGATATGATCGGTGTGCGGATGGGTTGCAATGACGTAATCAAGCTTTTCAACACCTTGAGACTTGATGTAACGCACAACGGACTCTCCGTATTCTTTCTCTCCGGCATCAATGAGAACACCGCTTTTTTCCGATTGAAGAAGCACTGACGAACCTTGTCCGACATCAATAAAATGCACACCGACAACATTTCCGGCATTCAAAGCAGTGTTGCTGACAGAATCGAAGCTTTTGTTGAACCTGCCGAGTATAGCAGCAATGACGGCAACAATAAAAGCCAGTGAAACAAAAAATGATTTTTGTTTACTTTTACTTTTTCTTTCTCTTTTTGCCATTATATCCTCCGCGGTTAGGTTTTTGTGATGATTGAACAACACCGAAGCGGCCGTTGCCGAGCGGCTTTATCAGGCATTTTTCTCCGTTTCCGATTAGGTCATATCTTCCGGCTTTTTTCAGCGCCTTTTCAATTATACTGCGTTTTGAGGGATCATAATATTGCAAAAGCGCACGCTGCATTGCCTTTTCCTCAGGCGATACCGCAACGTAAACCTCCTTCATTGTGTATGGGTCGAGTCCGGTGTAGAACATACAGGTTGAAATTGTTCCCGGAGTCGGATAAAAATCCTGAACCTGTTCCGGACGGATGGAACGCTTTTTCAAAAACAGCGCAAGTTCAATCGCATCATCCAGCGTTGAACCCGGGTGTGATGACATCAGATACGGAACAAGGTACTGCTGTTTGTTATTGCTTTTTGAAAGCTCAAAATATTTCTTTGAAAAATCAATATATGCCTCAATATGCGGCTTGCCCATTTTGTCAAGCACCGCGGCAGAACAGTGTTCAGGCGCAACTTTAAGCTGACCGCTGACGTGATAGCGCACAAGCTCTTTGAAAAACTCATCGCTTTTGTCTTTGAGCATATAATCATATCTGATTCCGGAGCGAATGAAAACTTTTTTAACATTCGGAAGCTTTCTGACCTCGCGCAAAAGTTTAAGATAATCACTGTGATCGGCAACAAGAGCCGGACAGGGCTTTGGAGCAAGGCACTTCTTTCCCTTGCAAAGACCGGCTTTAAGCTGTTTTTCACACGATGGAAAACGAAAATTGGCCGTTGGCCCTCCAATATCATGGATATACCCCTTGAAATCCGAAAGTTCAGTGAGCTTTTTAGCCTCATTAAGAACCGATTCATGGCTCCTGCTTGTTACAAAACGCCCTTGATGAAAGGCAATGGAACAAAAATTGCAGGCGCCGAAACAGCCGCGGTTATGCGCAATTGAAAAACGGACTTCTTCAATTCCGGGAATGCCACCTTCCTCTTCATAAACCGGATGGTAGGTTCTGGCATATGGCAAAGCATAAACGCGATCCAGCTCCTCGGTGGTCAACGGCGGCATTGGGGGATTTTGAACAAGCATTTTTTTGCCGTGCTTTTGCTTTATAAGCTTTCCTCTGATGTGATCCTGCTCGTCCTGCTGAATTCGGCAGGAAACGGCGTACTCTTTTTTGCTGGCGCAAACATTTTCAAAGGATGGACATTCTGCGCCGTAAAGCGGTGTCTCAGACGTGTTGCAAATGTAGCACGTTCCGCGGACATCGCATATTGACGAAACAGGCTCACCGTTACGCAGACGTTCGGCAATTTCCGCAACCTGGTTTTCGCCCATTCCATAAATGAGCAGATCCGCTTGGGAATCAAAAAGAATCGAATGTCTGATTTTGTTATCCCAGTAGTCATAATGCGCAAAGCGGCGTAAAGACGCCTCAAGACCGCCGATAATTATCGGTATATCACCATAGGCTTCTCTGATTCTGTTGCAATAGACAATTACGGCTCTGTCCGGCCTCAGGCCGATTTTTCCGCCGGGAGAATAAGCATCAGTGCTCCGCCTTTTCTTTGCAACTGTGTAATGTGCAACCATTGAATCAATATTTCCGGAAGAGACCATAAAGCCGTATTTCGGTCTTGAAAAGCGCATAAAAGCCTCCTTGCTAAGCCAGTCCGGCTGAGCAAGGAAGCCGATTTTGAACCCGTGCGATTCAAGAACTCGTGTAATAATTGACGCACCAAAGCTGGGGTGATCAACATAGGCATCTCCGCTGACATAAACGAAGTCAACCTCGTTCCACCCGCGCTTTTTCATTTCGTCATAACTGATAGGTAAAAACTTGTTCATTGTTCCTCACTGGTCAGACAAAACGTCATAATCATCCTGCCTGACATCTCTTGAAGCTTTGATTTCCGCAAGCTGAAGCGGCGTCATCAGAACTTTACGCGGCTTGCTACCTTCTGAAGGGCCAACAATTCCGCGCTGTTCAAGCTCATCCATAATGCGCGCAGCTCTTGCATATCCGAGACCCAGCTTGCGCTGAAGAAGTGTTGTTGAAGCCGCCTGACAACTGACAACAACCTCAATGGCGGCAATTACCTTTTCATCGGCCGAACCGGCCTCATCACCGGCGGAAGCCTGCGCAGACTTCTTTTTGTTATCGGCAGCGGCGTTGCGTGCAATTTCGTCCATAACATCGCTGTCATACTCAACTTCTTCCTGCTCTTTAATAAACGTAACAACATTTTCAATTTCTTCATCGGAGAGGAATGCGCCCTGAATTCTTACAGGCTTTGACATTCCAACCGGATTGAAGAGCATATCTCCGTTACCCAGAAGCTTTTCGGCGCCAACGGTGTCAAGAATCGTTCTTGAATCAACTTGAGACGAAACAAAGAGCGAAAGTCTGCTCGGGATGTTCGCCTTAATAATTCCGGTGATAACATCAACAGACGGACGCTGTGTTGCAACAACAAGATGCATACCTGCGGCTCGTGCTTTTTGCGCAAGGCGGCAAATTGAATCCTCAACCTCTTTTGGCGAAACCATCATGAGATCGTTAAGCTCATCGATGAAAATGACAATCTGGGGCATAAACTGTTGCTCCGGATGACTGAGGACATATTTATTGAAGCCTTTGATATCGCGTACACCGCAGGCGGAAAATGCTTTATAACGGTTTTCCATCTCACTGACCGCCCACGCAAGCGCACCGGCGGCCTTCCGGACATCAGAGATAACAGGAACAAGCAGGTGTGGTATTCCGTTATAAATTGAAAATTCAACCTGTTTCGGGTCAATCATAAGAAGCTTGACTTCAGACGGCTTGGCCTCATAAAGAATGCTGACAATCATGCAGTTGAGACAAACGGATTTTCCTGAACCGGTAGTACCTGCGATAAGAAGATGCGGCATTTTAGCAATATCTGTGCAGGTGGCGTTGCCTGTAATATCCTTTCCGAGCGCAACATTCAGCTTGCTTTTGGCATTTTGAAAGTCAGAAGAAGAAATTATTTCTCTGAGTGTAACCATTGACTTGTGCTGATTCGGAATTTCTATTCCGACAGCGGACTTATTCGGAATCGGCGCCTCAATTCGGACACCGGCAGAAGCAAGATTCAGTGCAATGTCATCGGCAAGGTTGGTGATTCGATTGATTTTTACACCCGGTGCCGGCTGAAGTTCATATCTTGTTACCGATGGGCCGCGACTTACGCCGATAAGATTTGTTTCAACGCCAAAACTCTTGAGAGTATCAACAAGCTTTTTTGCCGTTGTTTTCATCTCAGCTGCATAGTCCCCCGCCCTGCTAAAATCAGGCTCTCTCAGGCAGTCAATGGGCGGAAGGCAATACTCTCTCCGTGGCCTTTTTTCATCGGTATAACTTTTAACTTCTTCAATATTTTTCTTTGCGTTGATATCCGCTTTTGTGATTGCGGCATCAACAATATTCTGAGCCTCAGCATCAAGGTCGGGTTCTTCAGCGGAATCTATAACCTCTTCAAAGCCTTCCGGAAGCTCATTTTCCCTGACGTTAAGCCCTGCGGCGGCTTCGATAGCCTCACTGATATCCGAATTCTTTTCAGATATCGGTTCAACGTCCTCTGTTTCAATAATTTCCTCGCGCTCGGCTTTTTCCTTTTTTAACGCATTTATGTCATCCTCGGAAAAAGTGAAAAGCCTGTCCTGTGGCTTATATGGACGCGCAGTACGTTTTTTTCGTCTGACGGACATATTGTCGTCAAGTTCAATCTGCGTTTTTGAAAAATCAAAAGCATCGTCAGCGGAAAGCTTTTCCCTTTCACGTTCAGCCTCGGCCTCAAGCCTTTCCTGCTCGCGCTGTTCGCGTCTTTCAAGACGTTTGATTTTCCGTTGCTCGCTGCTTTCATCAAGCTTCTCCTTTGAGTCGTTGATTGCGTTTGAAACACAGTCGCTGACCGAGGAAAAGCTGATATTGAGAAACAGAAAAAGGAAAACGGCAAGCAGAAAAACAGCAACAACGAAAGCTGCGGCTTTACCGAGAAGATGCAGCAATCCGCCGCCGAAAACAGCACCGAGAACGCCGCCGGTAGCTGAAAAAGAGTCGTTAAAATTTTTGCCCAGCTCATATGCCGAGGAAAGCTGACTCAGAAATTCACCCTTTCCTCCGGTAGTAATTGAATTAACGGCAAGGTGTATTACGGCGCTGAACATTCCCGACGTTAAAAAAGCACAAACAGTGGTCAGTACACACGAGCGTTTAAGCGTATTCAGCGCAACACGAACACCAATAATGAGAAGAAAAATATCGAACAGATAAAAGCCAAGGCCAAAGAATCCGAAGAAGAATCCCCTGACAGAAGCCCAAACATTCCGGCCGGGAATGAACGCAACCGTCAGAAGAATCAGCGAAGCAATAAGATAAACAAACATTATTGGCGAACGGTGGGTCTCATAAAAGCTCAGTTTTTGCTTCTTGGAATTCTTTTTCTTTCCTGACGGTTTCTTTTTTGCTGCGGAAGTATTTTTTGATTTTGTTGTTTTTGAATTTGCCATTTAAATGCCTCTCAAAGTAGTGTGTTAAGGATAAGCGAAAACATTGCCGCCGCTTTTTGCGGCGGCCGTTTTATATCAAAGGACAAAAAGCACGGCAACGCTGACGGCCGCAAATATAATTGAAAAAATGCTGAAATAAAGACAGGTCTTTCTGAAGTCGATTTTTGAAATCAGATGAATCATAACACCGCTTCCAACGGCTGAAAAAACAACGCAAAGAATGATCACAACAGGGTTGAGCACAATGCCGGTCATTGCAGCGCGAACGAGTCTGAAAATATTGGTGATGAGTATTGACGGCGCAATATAGGTCAAAATTTCGCGCACTATTACTCTGTTGTCAACATCAGAAATTAAGAAGCCGGTTGCCCCCATTGAAACGCTTGAAATACCCGGAAAAAAGTATGATGCAACCTGATAGATTCCAAATCTGATAAGTGATTTCCAATCCGATGATCTTTTTGTTTGTGCGTATTTTTGCTTCACATACCAGCTTCCGAGCAAAAGGAAAAGGCCGCTGACCGCGCAGCAAACAGCGGTAACAAGAAGATGTTCCGAGCCTATTTGCTCGCTGAAATAGTCAAGCAGAAATTTGTCTTTTTTATGAGGAACGAGCATAACCGCTGCAGGAATAAGAGATATGAGCAGATTGAGCATAAATTTGCGGTAACCGCTTCTGTTTGGCATAGTGGATTTTTTTGTGCTGAACAAGGCTTTTAAACCTTTTGAATATATTTTGCGCAGTGAAATAAAAATTGCAAGAGAAAACGTAATAGATATTATTGCGTAATAAAAAACCAACAACTGCGAGCCTTTATTAAAGTCAAGAATATAGCTAAGAAAGGAATATGACGCACCATATGAAAACGGAAGCGGAGCAAGAAGTCCGCAAATTAAAGAAATGACCGCGATTTTAAAGTATTCTATCATAAATTTCCTCCGACATAAACATCATGAATATTTCGGTGCAGCAATTTTGCCATCGAAACAAAGTTTTTGAACATAAGGTTATTATAACATAAAACAAACTCAAGAGCAAGAAAAAACAGGAAAAAACCGCCCTGCAAAAAGCAAAACGGTTTTATAATGTTAATGTTGGTGTTCGCCGAATGAACGAATTTTATTCTTCGGACGAATCAGTTGCAATGCCGGAATCATTTTCATTCTCAAGGGTGCCTTTCATCAGTTTTTCAAAGTCAGCGGCATCAATTTTTTCGTGCTTGATAAGATACTCGGCAAGCTCATGAAGCTTATCGGTATTTGCTTTGAGAATTGCTTCACACCTTGCATATGATTCTTTGACAATGCGGTTAATTTCCGAATCAATTTCTGACGCAACGGTTTCGGAATAGTTGCGCATATTGTTATAATCTCTGCCAAGGAAAATTTCATGATTTCCTGAGCTGTATGAAACCGGGCCGACAAGATCGCTCATTCCGTAACGGGTAACCATGTCTCTTGCAAGATCGGTTGCACGCTCAATATCATTTGAAGCTCCCGTTGAAATATCACCGAGAATAAGAGCTTCGGCAACACGGCCGCCGAGAAGAACAACAATATCGTCAAGCATATCACCGCGTGCTTTATATGAGCGTTCCTCCTTTGGAAGCGACATCGTAAATCCGCCTGCCATACCACGCGGTATAATTGAAACCTGGTGAACGGGATCCTGACTCGGAAGATTATAGGTTGCGATTGCGTGGCCGGATTCATGGTAAGCGGTGAGACGCTTTTCTTTTTCACTGATTTTGCGCGACTTCTTTTCTGTTCCAACAACAACTTTGATTGTTGCTTCTTCAATTTCAGCCATTGTGATGGATTTCTTCTTCCGTCTTGCTGCAAGAAGCGCAGCCTCATTAAGAAGGTTTTCAAGATCTGCACCGGTGAAACCGACTGTTGACTGAGCAATAACATCAAGTCTGACATCGGGAGCAAGGGGCTTCGTTTTTGAATGAACTTTAAGAATGGCTTCACGGCCTTTAACATCGGGATATCCGACCGTTATCTGGCGGTCAAAACGTCCTGGTCTGAGAAGTGCCGGGTCAAGAATATCAGGGCGGTTTGTGGCAGCGATAATAATTACGCCTTCGTTTGCGCCAAAGCCGTCCATCTCAACAAGAAGCTGGTTGAGAGTCTGTTCACGCTCATCATGTCCGCCGCCCATTCCTGCGCCGCGGTGACGTCCGACTGCATCAATTTCGTCAATAAAGAGGATTGCCGGAGCGTTTTTCTTAGCTTGAGCAAAAAGGTCACGGACGCGCGATGCGCCGACACCGACATACATTTCAACAAAGTCAGAGCCGGAAATTGAAAAGAAAGGAACGCCGGATTCTCCCGCAACAGCTTTTGCAAGAAGCGTTTTTCCGGTGCCCGGAGGGCCAACAAGCAAAACGCCTTTTGGTATTCTTGCTCCGAGTTCATTGAAACGAGCGGGATTTTTCAGAAATTCAACAATTTCGCTCAATTCCTCCTTTTCCTCGTCTGCACCGGCAACATCATCAAAGGTTGTTTTGACCTTTGCGTCTTTACCGAGAGTGACTCGCGCTTTTCCAAAATTCAAAGTGCGGTTGTTTTCCCCGGCGATTGTTTGACCCATTTTCTTTGAAAAATAAATCATAACGCCAACAACAAGAATACCGGAAAGAAGCATTGGAATCATGCTCGCCCACCAAGAGGAATTTGAACCGGCTTTGTAGTCATATTTTATAGCCTTATCCGGATTCTGTTCGTTATACTCAATAACACCCTCGTGAATATCCTTGACAAAAAGGTCAACGCTGGGCAGAGTATATTTTTTCTCAGTATCGTCACCTGCAAGCTTATATGTCAGAGCTCCGCTGCTGAGGTTAACTGAATATTCGGTGACCTTGTGACTGTTGAAGAGATCAACGACCTCATAATACTTCATTTTGGTTGTATTTTGAGAATTCAAAAAAATTGCAATGAAGATTATCATGGATATCGGGAGCAATAAATAAAGAAGATTGCCCCATTTTCTGTTTCCGGTGTTCATTAAACACGCTCCTTTTTCTCTTATATAAAAGAGCTGAAATATTCTTCCTTTGGTTATTTTGTGTATATTTCCGGCTTAAGAATGCCGATAAACGGAAGATTGCGGTATTTCTGGTTGTAATCAAGACCGTATCCGACAACAAACTGGTCTTCAACCTCGGCGCCGATATATTTTGGCACAAGCTTAACATTGGGGTTGCGTCTGCTCGGCTTGTCAAGAAGAGTGCAAAGGGTGATACTTGCTGGATTCTTGGTTGCAAGATAATCGGAAAGGTGCTGCAAAGTGTTTCCACTGTCAAAAATATCCTCAACAAGAAGAATGTCGCAGCCTTCAATATTGTCCGAAATATCCTTTTTGATGTCAACTCTTCCGCTTGAAGTCATGCTCTGTCCATAGCTGGCAGCTGTTATGAAGTCAATTCTGCACGGAATTGTGATACTCCTCATAAGGTCAGCCATAAAAATAACCGAGCCCTTGAGCACACTTATCAAAACAAGCTCTTTGCCTTCAAAATCACGGCTGATCTGTGCGCCGATTCTGTCAGTGATCTCCTTGAGTTGTTCTTTGGAAAAATAAATTTCCTGAATATCATTAAGCATAGTGTTTACCTTTCCTTGGTTTTAATTATTGCAATCATTTTTGTGTTCCGGTTGACGCGATACGGCGCATTGACACCGAATTTTTCGCACCAAAGGAGTTTCCCGTTTGATTCAAGAACGGCAAGTCTGCCGCGCTCATTTTGAGGAATTTTTGCCTCGTTAAAAAGCTTTTTCAGCGTTTTTGTAACTTTGCGCGGAAAAAGCGTCATTTTGTCTCCGGGCTTCCGGCTGCGCATTATAACATCGGCAGAAAGAAACGAAGCGTCACAAATATTATTGTCACCCGTGAGATATGATTTATCAAACGGAACAACAGTTAATTCATATGTTTTATATGGAGAACAAAGTTCACCGAATGATCCGCTGACGAACCATGATTCTTCACAGCTTTCCGCCGAATGAAACCATATTATATCACAGCTTGCGGAAATATACAAGTCTTTTCCAAGCTGAAGAGTGCCGGTGCTTTTAATAATGCTCACAGCAAGGTCAACATGTTTTTTTTCAGTCTGCTTGTTCATTCTGCTTTCAAGCATGAGACGAACGCATCTGAAAAGCACGGAATCGTCCTGTTCAAGCAAAACAGAACGAGAAAATCCGTTGTTTTGTTTTGCTTTTGTAAGTACATTTTGCGCAAGCCGCTCAAGAAAAGTTTCATCACGTTCTGCAGTCTCATAAAAACGGCTGAAACTTTTTTCAAAATCGGTGTTTATCTTTTTAAGCTCTGGAATAATGTTGTGCCGGATGAAATTGCGCGTGTAATCATCATGAAGATTGGTGCTGTCAACAACAAATGAAAGGCCGTTCACCTTGCAGTAATCTCTTATCTCTTGCGATGTGCAATCAATGAGCGGACGAATAATCGTTCCTCTCACCGGCGCAATCCGGCATATACCCGAAAGGGAGCTTCCGCGTGCAAGATTGAAAAGCGAGGTTTCAATGCAATCGGAAAGAGTGTGAGCAACGGCGATTCTGTCGCAGCCAACGCTTTCAAACGCTTCGTAGCGCACTGCCCTTCCGCATTCTTCAATGCCGATATGACGTTTTTTTGCAATCTCAGCAACATCGGCGGAAACAATTTTCAGTTCAACACCGTATTTTTCGCAAAGATTTTGAACAAAGCCCTGGTCTCTTTCCGCTTCATCACCTCTGAGGTTATGATTAACATGAACGCAAACAAGGCGGTAACCGTACTCATTCCTGAGTTTAAGAAGAATATCAAAAAGACAAACTGAATCTGCACCGCCTGAAAGACCAACAGCAACGCTTTTTGCGTCTTTGAGCATTCCAAAGCGATCAATTGTTTTTTTGACCTTACATATCATTTCTAAGTGTCTCCAAATTTGCAAACAGTGTGTAATCACCGTTCCATGCAACTTTTACGGTATTTGTTGGTCCGTGTCTGTTTTTTGAAATAATGAATTCGGCTTCGTTGACCGCCTTGACTTCCTCTTGCGCAGCAGCGTCCGAATCCTGAGTATCGGTGTAGTACTCATCACGGTAAAGCATTATGACAATATCGGCGTCCTGTTCGATTGAACCGGATTCACGCAGGTCGGAAAGCTGAGGCCTGTGAGACTTTCCTCTCGCCTCGGTTGCTCTTGCAAGCTGAGCAAGAACAACAACGGGAATGTTGAGATCCTTCGCCATAAGCTTAAGATTGCGGGTAATTTCCGAAACCTCCTGAACGCGGCTTTCAACTCGCGTTCCGCTTTTCATAAGCTGAAGATAGTCCACAAAGACGGCATCAACATCACGCAAACGGCGAACCCTTGATTTCATCTCCGGAACAGTCATGTTGGAAGTATCATCAAAATAAAGCTCACAGTTGCTGAGCATTGCGGCTGCGGTTGCAAGTCTGCCCCACTCCTCACCGCTCAAATTACCTGTTCTCATTTTGGTGCTTTCAACTCTGGCCTCGGTTGCAAGAACACGCTGGGCAAGCTGTTCTTTTGTCATTTCCAGGGAAAAGAACAAAACTTTCTTTTTTCCGACCATGGCAGTGTTGCGTGCAATATTCAGCGCTAGACTCGTTTTACCCATCGCCGGACGTGCGCCGATAATCACAAGGTCTGAACGGTTTAGACCGGTTATCGCCTTGTCAAGGTCAGTGAAGCCGGTTGTGTAACCTTTATACTTGTCTCTATCAGCAGAGCTCAACTGTTGAAGCTTAGTGTAAACCTCATTAACGATTATATCGCCGATTTTGGTCGGACCCCTGGTGACCTTACCCTGGCGGATGTCGTATATCTTTTGTTCCGCGGAATCAAGCAGCAAATCCGCCGAATTTTCCGTCGAGGATGCTTCCTCAATAATATCCTTTGAAACATTGATAAGCGAGCGTATGTAAAACTTTTCTTTGACGATTTTGCAGTAGCTTTCAACATTTTCGGTTGAGGGAACGGATTGGGCAAGCTGGTAGAGATAGTTCTTTCCGCCTGCATCGTCATATACTTTGTCCGCCTTGAGTTTTTCAAGAACAATCAGAGGGTCAATTTTCCCGCCGGAGGCGTCAATCTCCTGCATAATGATGAAGATTGCCCTATGCGCGGGCATATAGAAATATTCAGGCTTGACAATCACCATAACCTGAGACAGGCAGTCCGGTTCGCTGAGAACACTGCCAAGAACGGCTTGTTCGGCCTCAAGGCTGAAAGGAATATTAACATCGTCAAGACTGATAATGTTTCCGGGTGATGGCATGATTATTCACCAACCATTACATAAAGTTTTGCGGAAATGCCCTGATAAAGCTTGATTTCAAACTCATAGGTTCCGAACTGCTTGATATCGTCAACAATGATTTTTCTTTTATCGGTTTCAATGCCAAATTCGGCTTTAACTTTTTCCGCAATTTCTTTTGATGTTACCGAACCGAAAAGTTTTCCGTTCTGGCCTGCCTTTGCTGTGATATGAATAGTCTTTCCGGAAACTCTTTCGGCAGCTGCTTTTGCGGCTGCGGTTTCGGTGTCAATTCTGTATTTTTCGGCCTGCTGTTTATTTTTAAACTCAGACATTGCCTGAGCGTTTGCCTCAGCCGCAAGTCCCTTCGGAAAAAGGAAATTTCTGGCGTAGCCGTCAGATGCGTTGACAAGTTCGCCTTTTTTTCCGAGGCCTTTAACATCCTGTTTTAAAATAACTTTCATCATTTAACCTCCGTTGTATCAGTAATATATTTATCAATAGCTTTTTTGAGATGCTCCGTTGCTTCATCAACAGTAAGACCCGGAAGCTGACAGGCTGCCATGGTCTGGTGACCGCCTCCGCCGAGCGTCTCCATAATAAGCTGAACATTAACCTCTCCGTATGACCTTGCCGAAATATTGATTGTTCCGGGCGTTTCAAACAAGACAAACGATGCCCTGACGCCCTCAACATTAAGCATTTCATCAGCTGCCTGCGAGGTAATGAGCCGAATGTTCCTGCTTTTGAAATCAGCGAACGAGATTGCAAAGCCGTGTTCATAGATGTGAGAATTATCTATCACGGCGTTGCGCAGATGGAAAACATCCATATCGTTCGCAAAAAACTTTTTGACCTCAAGCGGGCTTGCCGACCTTGAGCGCAAGTATGCTGCAGCTTCAAATGTTCTCACGCCTGTTCTAATAATGAAATTTCTCGTGTCGAGTGCGATTCCGGCAAGAAGCGCTTCTGCGGTAAATTTATCAATGAACGGAGCAGTATCAACATATTCGCATACCTCTGAAATCATCTCACAAGCAGATGACGCCGTTGGAACATGATAGAACATGACCGTGTTATCAATGAAACCGACAGACTTTCGGTGGTGGTCAATAACCATGATTTTATTTGCCGCATCAACAAGCTCAGGCGCCTCACAGAAATCTTTCTTATGCGTATCAACAACAACAAGCAGGGTGTTTTCGCCCATCATGTAGCGCGCTTTTTCCGGCTTGATAAGAATATCGGAAGAAAAGTGCGTCCTGAATGCGTTGACAAGCGGCAAAGCGAGTGTGGTATCTGTGTCAATAACAATGTTCGCTTTTTTTGAAAAGTGTGAAGCTATCGTATACATTCCGACAGCTGCGCCAAAGGCATCAAAGTCTGAAAAACGGTGACCCATGATAAGAATATTATCACTGTCATTAACAATCGTTGCAATGGAGCGCGAAATGAGGCGTGTTTTAACCTTGTTCCGCTTTTCAAACCCGGCGGAAACGCCGCCAAAGAACTTATACTGTGCGTCATGGCGGATTGCAACCTGATCGCCGCCGCGGCTTTGTGCCATGTCAAGCGCCTGCTTCGCAGACTCATTTGATGCATTAAGCGTTGTTTCCTTTCCAACGCCTATTGAAAGAGTCACGCCGCAGTTTTTTCCGTCATAACTCATCTGGCGTATTGTTTCAAGAATTGAAAACTTATCGGCAATCATTCTCTGAAGTGAGCGTTCTTCAACAAAAAAGAGCATTCTGGTCGTTGAATATTTTCTGCAAAGACCGCCATATGAAGTTACCCAGTTATCAATCTCTTGTTCGATGCGACTGAAAATTGAAGCCGCATCGCTCTCCTTAAAGCTCTGATATATTTCATTGGCATTGTCAATAACGCTGAGCATAAGTGATGGGCGCGAGTCATAGTATTCTTTTTCGGTGATGCGCAGCTTTGTTTCATCAAAGAAATAGAGAAGGTATAGCTCTTCATCATCAACCTTCATTTCGCTTGAGTATACGGCAAAATACTGAGAATTGACCTTAATTTTGAAGCCTTTTCCGTCAATGAGGCGGTCAATCGAGCCTTCTCTTTTGAGAACCGTTCTAATATTGCAGACCGGCGTTCTTTCATTGATTGAGAAGCTGTTTTTAAAGCTGTCATTGATCCAGACAATGAGTCCATCCTTTTCAATAACGGCACAGGCAACGCTCAGCTTTTTGAAAGCTTCGCCGCGCTCAAAGTCAAGCTCATCGGCAACGGTGTTGACCTGATAGAGAAGTTTTTGCTTAACACGTTTTTGATATTGCCATTTAACAATGAACAAAATGACAAAAAGAGCGCATTCACTCAAAGCGAGCGGAACACTCAAGAAGAACGTCGCAACAACACAAAAGCTCGCAACAAGGAATGAAACGATCGAAGTGTCAAATTTTCTCCAAAGTTTTTTCATTTTCAGATCTCCATAAGGATCGGCAGAATCATTGGACTGCGCTTTGTGCGCTCATACATCAGTTTTGAAACGTCATCGCGTATTCTGCTTTTAATTGTTCCCCATTCACGGATATTACGGTCAAAGCAGCGGTTGATGGTGTTGGTGGCTGTCATACGCGCCTCCTCCATCAGTTCCTCCGCCTCTCGAACGAAAACAAAACCTCTTGAAACAACGTCCGGACCGGAAATCAGCATATGGCTTGCGCTGTCGATTGCGGCAACAACAATTATTATGCCATCCTCCGCAAGGTGCTTTCTGTCACGGATAACAATACTTCCGACATCGCCGACCCCGAGTCCGTCAACAAAGACCTGTCCGGCGGGCACGTTTGCAGCTTTTTTGATTGACTTTCCTGATATCTCAAAGCTTGCGCCGTTTTCAACGATAACAATGTTTTTCCTGTCCATACCCATTGAAACGGCAAGACCTGCGTGCTTTTGAAGGTGCTTTTGCTCTCCGTGAACAGGAATAAAATACTTCGGTTTAACAATTCCGAGCATAAGTTTGAGCTCCTCACTGCAAGCGTGGCCGGAAACGTGAACGTCATACATTTTTTCATAAACAACTTCAGCTCCGAGCTTCATCAGCTCATTAATAACGCGGCTGACGGTTTTCTCATTGCCAGGAATCGGGGTTGCGGAAATAATAACATAATCGTTGGGGCTGATGTTGACCTTTCTGTGGTCGGAAAAAGCCATTCTTGTCAGTGCGGACATAGGTTCGCCCTGACTGCCGGTCGTGATGAGAACAAGCTCGCTTGGGCTGTACTTGTTAATTAGGTCAAGGTCAATAAGAATGCCTTCGGGCACCTTGAGATAGCCAAGCTCGCGACTTACTGCAACAACATTTTCAAGACTGCGGCCGGAGAGAGCGACTTTTCTTCCCAAACTTTCTGCAACGTCAATAATCTGCTGAACGCGGTGAATGTTTGAAGCAAAGGTTGCAACAATTATACGCCTGTTTCCGGCCTTTCTAAAGAGCATTTCAAATGATTCGCCGACCTTGTGTTCGCTTTGAGTAAAGCCGGGACGTTCAGCGTTCGTTGAGTCTGAAAGCATACAAAGAACACCCTCGTTTCCAAGCTGGCCGAAACGGGCAAGGTCAATCATTCCGCCGTCAACGGGCGTACTATCAATTTTAAAGTCACCCGTGTGAACAACCGTTCCGCCGACACATTTGATTGCAAAACCAACGGCATCGGGAATTGAATGGTTGACATGAATAAATTCAACATCAAATTTTCCGAGTGTTATATGATCTCCGGGGGCGGCAACATTGAGCTTCGCCTTTTCAAGCAATCCATGTTCACGCAGCTTACCCTCGATAAGCCCGTTTGTGAGCCTTGTGCTGTATACGGGAACATTACAGCTTTTAAGAAGATATGCGAGAGCTCCGATGTGATCTTCATGGCCGTGCGTGATAACAATACCTTTTACCCTGTCGGCATTGGAAGTAACATAGGTAAAATCAGGAATAACAAGGTCGATTCCGAACATATCCTCATCCGGGAAAGCAAGACCGCAGTCAACAATGATCATATCGCCGTCATACTCAAAGACGGTCATATTTTTTCCAACTTCGTTGATACCGCCGAGGAAAGAGACTTTAATCGGCTTAGCAGGCTCCGTTTTCTTTTTTGGTGTCTTTTTCTTTTTATAATAATAAAATTTTTGATTCTTTTTAGCTTTATTTGTTTTATTGACCGTTTTAACGGCCGAGGTATTTTTTTCATTCATATGTCAGAACATACACTCCTTAAAAATTAAATTTATATGTAAAATCGAAAAACAACAATATGGTCACATTGATATTTACAGAATATTTTACTATTTTTTTACTATGGTGTCAAGAAAAGCGCGGCATATTAACACAATGTTTATCAAATTATTCCCGTCAATCAGGCAACCTCTTGCAAAATGATTATTGACAAGTGAAAAAGGACATAGACACCTCTTGATAAAAGAACATGATTGTGTTAATATTTATGAAACTAAAATGCGAGGTAAGAAATGAAAGAAGTTACAATTTTTACTGACGGCGCGTGTTCGGGAAATCCCGGTCCGGGAGGTTGGGGAACAATTCTTGATTATCACGGCAAGCGCAAAGAGCTTTCCGGCGGAGAAAAAAAGACCACAAACAATCGTATGGAACTGACCGCCGTCATTGAGGGGTTAAAGGCGCTTAAGGAAAAATGCAAAGTTACGGTAATAACCGACTCAAAATATGTTTCCGATGGAATCAATCTTGGTTGGGCAAAAAGTTGGAAAGCTAATAATTGGCGCAAAAAAGACAAAAAGCCTGCGCTCAATCCCGAACTTTGGGATGAACTGCTCACACTTATCGACAATCATGTTGTCACAATTAAATGGATCAAAGGCCATGCCGGCCATCCGGAAAATGAGCGCTGCGACAGCCTTGCGGTGGCTCAAAGCCAAAAATTCCAATAACATTAATTATGCAGGCTGCGAGCAACCGCAGCCTGCAATTTTTATTCTCCAAAGCCTTCAAACTGAATATTGTTTTTGAGGGCTGCATCCTCTGTACTGAGGAGTGCACCGGTTGAGGGCAGATTTTTTGATTTATAGCGATATGGCTTGACAAATTCGCCTTCTTTGTAATCGCGGACAAGGGAAATTTTGTTGCTCTTTTTGAGCGTAATGCAGGCAACGCCCTGGGTATCTTTCATTGCTTTGGGAGAAATAAGTGTGGTGTTAAAAAGAAGATAGCGGCCGCCGGTTGTTTCAATAACAAGTTCTTTGTCCTCGTCAAGTTGCAGAATCTGAACAAGCGGTGATTTGTCGCAATAGGCCTTGATAAGCTTTTTGCGGTTAGCTTTTGTTGCATATGATGAAAGGTTGACCTTCGCAACCTTTCCGTTTTCAAAAACAAAAAGCATATAGCCCTCGTATCCATTATTCAAAACCGCAGCAAAAACAGCGTTTTCACCTTCATCCATTGAAAGCTTTGAGGCAACGTAGTCACCCAGAACGCTCGCCTTTGTGTCTGCAAAGTTATTCATTTTTGCTTTATAGACTTGATGCCTGTCCGTAAAGAAAAGAATTTCCTTTGCGTTTGTTGTTTCGGTCTGAAGAATAACTTCATCACCCTCTTTGAGCTTCTGCTCGCCGCTCATTCTGAGTGACTGCGGAGTAATCTTTTTGAAATATCCGTCACGAGTAAAGAAAACGGTAACAGGATAATCGGGAATTTCCTCCTCCTGTTCGGTTTCCTCAATTTCGGACGCATAAAGAATATCGCTGCGTCTTTCGATTGAGTATTTCTTAATAACATCCTCAAGCTCTTTGATAATAACTTTTCTGATTTTTGCTTTGCTTGAAAGTGTATCCTCCATGTCGGCAATAGATGCTGTCAGATTATCAATGTCCTTGAGACGTTTAAGAATATATTCACGGTTAAGATGGCGCAGCTTAATTTCAGCAACATATTCCGCCTGCGTTTTGTCAATTCCGAACTCAATCATAAGATTCGGAACAACCTCGCTTTCCTCCTCGGTGTTTCTGATAACGGCGATTGCCTTGTCAATATCGAGAAGAATTTTTTCAAGACCTTTAAGCAAATGCAGTCTGTCTTTCGCCTTTTCAAGGTCAAAACTGATGCGCCGAAAAACGCACTTGCCTCTGAACCTTATCCATTCAATGAGAATCTCTCTGACGGAGAGAACTTTTGGGTAACCGTTGATAAGAACATTGAAATTGCATGAAAAGGAATCCTCAAGCGGCGTTGATTTATAAAGCTTCTGCATAAGCCTTTCCGGATCAACTCCCCTTTTGAGGTCAACGGTAATTTTAAGCCCATGTCTGTCGGTTTCATCGCGGATATCGCTGATTTCTTTGAATGTTCCGCTCTTTATGCGTTCAATTATCTTGTCGATTATAGCCTCGGCCGTGGTTGTTGGCGGAATTTGATAAATATCAATGCAGTTATAATCTTTATCATATCTGTATTTTGCGCGGACTTTAATTGAGCCGCGGCCGGTGTTATAGACATCCTCAATGGCCCTCTTGTCATAGATAATTGTTCCGCCGCCAATAAAGTCCGGAGCAATCAAGGTTTCACTGATATTGAAGTCCTGATTTTTGATAAGTTCAATGGTTGTTTCGCAAAGCTCTTTAAGGTTGAATGAGCAGATTGAGCTTGCCATTCCAACGGCGATTCCGAGACTTACGTTTGCAAGTATTGACGGAAATGTTACCGGAAGAAGAACAGGCTCCTTCATTGTGCTGTCATAGTTATCGACAAAGTCAACGGTGTTCTTGTCAATATCACGAAAAAGCTCATTGCATACCGGTTCAAGCTTTGCTTCGGTATATCTCGCCGCTGCATAATGCATATCGCGTGAATATGCCTTTCCGAAGTTGCCCTTTGAATCAACAAGCGGACACAAAAGCGTCTCGTTTCCGCGCGCGAGGCGAACCATTGTTTCATAAATTGAAGCATCACCGTGAGGGTTAAGTCTCATTGTCTGGCCGACTATATTGGCAGACTTTGTCCTTCCGGAGGAAAGGAGGTTCATTTTATACATTGTATAAAGAAGTTTCCTGTGAGACGGTTTAAGTCCGTCAATTTCCGGAATTGCTCTTGAAAGAATAACGCTCATGGCATATGGCATATAGTTGATTTCAAGTGCATCAACTATCGGTTGGTCAACAATATCACCGGCTGAGGATATGTGAGCGTGTTCAAGCAGTTCAGTAATGTCATTAGTCTTTTTAGGTGTCTTTTTCTTCTTTGCCATTTGTTTTCTCCTCAGCTGACATCGGTCATATCAATATACAGATGACCAAAATTTGCAATATAATCCTTTCTTCCGGCAAGATTATCACCGAGCAAAAGGTCGAATTTTTCTGCCGTTACCTCGGCTTTTGAAGGCTCAATTTTGATGAGTCTGCGGGTTGCCGGGTTCATAGTTGTGAGGTTCATCATCTCGGCATCGTTTTCGCCAAGACCTTTTGAGCGCTGGATGGAATACTTTTTGTTTCCGATTTCACTGATTGCATCGGCTTTTTCTTTCTCCGTATACGCAAACCAAGTTTGGTCTCCGCTTGTGATTTCATAAAGAGGCGATTCGGCAATGAACACCTTTCCGGCGCTGATGAGCGATGGAGCAAGGCGATAAAGCATTGTCAAAATAAGCGTTCTTATCTGATAGCCGTCAACATCGGCATCGGTGCAGATAATGATTTTGCTCCAGCGCAGGTTGTCCATGTTAAACGTAACCATGTTTTTATCCGGAATATGCTTTGTTTTGACCTCAACGCCGCAGCCGAGAACGCGGATGAGATCAACAATAATTTCGCTCTTGAAAATTTTATCATATTCGGATTTGAGGCAGTTAAGAATTTTCCCCCTGACGGGAATCAACGCCTGAAACTCGGAATCGCGCGCCTGTTTACAGGCGCCAAGGGCTGAATCACCCTCAACAATGAAAAGCTCACGAACATTTACGTCACGGCTTCGGCAGTCAACAAATTTTTGAACACGGTTTGTGAGGTCGTTTGAAGCGGAAAGTGTTTTTTTGATGCTGACCCTCGTTGCCTCTGCCTTGACGCGGCTGCGCATATTGACAAGGATCTGATCGCAGATTTTTTCCGCTTCCATTTTGTTTTCAAGGAAGTAGACCTCAAGTTGGTGGCGCAAAAATTCCGTCATTGCCTCTTGAATAAATTTGTTTGTTATGGCTTTTTTTGTCTGATTCAGATATGACGTTTCGGTTGAAAACGAGGAAGAAACAAGGACAAGACAGTCCGCAATGTCCTGAAACTTGATTTTGGGGTCAGACTTGCTGTATTTTCCGTTTTGCTTGAGATATGAATCAATCTGAGAAACAAAGGCGCTTGTGACGGCCTTTTCCGGTGAGCCGCCGAACTCAAGCCAGCTTGAGTTATGGTAATACTCAATCATTTGCCTTTTGTTGCAAAAAGTGAGAGCAACATTAAGCTTGACTTTGTATTCAGGAAGGTCAGCTCTGTCACGTCCGGCTCTGTCCGCTGTCCAGAACTGAACGGAAGAGATTGCATCGTCACCAACAAATTCACGGACATAATCGGCAATTCCGTTTTCATAGTAGTATTCAAAAGTTTCAAAGCCGCCTTTGATTTGGTTTTTAAGCTCAAAATGAACGCGGCTGTTGACTATTGCTTGGCGTTTGATGACTTCCTGAAAATACTCAAGCGGAATGTCAATATCCGTGAAAACTTCCAAGTCGGGCTTCCACTTTATCCGGCTTCCGGTGTCCTTTTTTGCGTAAGGCTCAGCTTTCAGCCCACCGACATTTTCACCTTTTTCAAAATGCAGGGTATATTTTTGACCGTCACGCCTGATTTCTGCATCCATGTATTCGCTGGCGTACTGCGTTGCACAAAGGCCGAGACCGTTGAGGCCAAGTGAATATTCATAGCTGCCGCCGGAATTGGTTTTATATTTTCCGCCGGCATACATCTCACAAAAAACGAGTTCCCAGTTATACTTGCCGTATTTTTCATTGAAACCAACGGGAATTCCGCGTCCAAAGTCCTGAACTTCAACGGAGCCGTCCAGATATCTCGTTATGATAATTCTGTTCCCATAGCCTTCACGCGCCTCATCAATCGAGTTGGACAGAATTTCAAACATTGAGTGCTCACAACCCTCAATTCCGTTTGAGCCGAAGATTACGGCCGGGCGCTTTCTGACTTTATCGGCACCCTCAAGAACCTCAATGTCCTGGTCACTGTAGCCGCCTTTTTTCGCCATTATTAATCAAAATCCTTTCTGATTCGGGCGGAGAACACAAAATCCGCCAGCAAACTTCATAATTGAAACAACATATGGTACAACAGGTATATTTTACACATTTTTCAAAAAAAATCAAGAGGCTCGTTTGAGCCTCAGGAAGCTTCGGTATCCTTGATCTTAAAAATCAGCTTTAAAATGCCCCTCAGGGCTTTCGGGCTTCTGATAACAACAACTTTCATCTTGCAGAACCTCCCGGATATAATGTGTTATCTTGGTAACAGATGATTACCTTGAGCATGAAATTACGCCGAGAATGACAAGCATTATTGCAAGAATAAACAGCATAATCTTTGTTGGAAAACAAAGGGCAAGCAAAAGTCCGGCGCCGAAAGCGGCGAACACAAGTCCTCTGCTGCCGTTCCTGGGATCACGCATACCATCAATCCTTTACAATATTATTTGCCCGGCGCTTTGTTCAGGCTCAATAACATTATACGGAGAAACGATTTTATTGTGAAAGAGTCCATTCTTTAATATTTTTTGCCTCGTTATAAAGCAAAATATAATTATCGTGCCTGCTTTTGCTGATGACACCCTTTTCAACCATTTCACAAATTTTGCAGCCCTTTTCTCCTATATGGGCGCAGGAAGTGAATTTGCACCGGCCGAGATGCTCTTCAAACTCCGGAAAGCAATAAGCAAGCTCGGTTTTCAGAATCGGATCATTTGAAACAAGGTCAAGCGAGGAAAAACCGGCCGTGTCAATGATTAAACCGTCACCAATATGAAAGATCTCCGCCTGACGGGTAGTGTGACGGCCACGTCCGAGTTTTGCACTTATTTCACCCGTATCAAGCGAAAGAGACGGGCAAAGAGCGTTGATGAGCGTTGACTTCCCGGCACCGGAATTACCGGTGAACGCGGTCAGACAACCTGAAAGCTCAGCTCTGATTTTTTCAATGTCAGACTTATCCTCCGGCGATATGGTATAAATATGATATCCGGTTGTTTTATATATATCAATCATTTTTTCAGCAGAAGCAAGGTCTGTCTTTGAAAAAACAATGAGCGGTTCAATGTTATTCTTTTGAGCAAGAGCTGTCATTTTGTCAATAACGAGCGTGTTCGGCTCCGGGTCACGCATTGAAACAACGATTAAAAGCTTGTCAATGTTTGCAACGGGCGGCCGCCTGAGAAAGTTTTTACGTTTCTCAACAGAACAGATAGTGTTTTCTGCGTTGTGGTTGATTTCAATTATAACCTTGTCTCCGGCCAAAGGAGTGATCCTTTCCTTGCGAAACTTTCCTTTTGCTTTGCATTCAAAAACGCCGTCGGCGGTTTCCACATAATAGAAACCGCCGATACCCTTAATTATGATACCGTTTTTTTTGGCTGATTCGTTCTTGTTGTTCATTTTATTCCTCAATTACAGGGTCGCTGTTTTCGGTTAGTGGAGCGGAAGATGTCGGCTTTTCCGTTGAGGCTGTCGGAGCCTTAGTGGACTCCGTTGTTCTTGCCGGTTCCGGAGGAAGCGTTGTTGAGCGTCGAGGCTCGCTTGTTGCTGAGCTTTGCGTTGTGCTTTCCGTTGTACGCTCTGTTGTTGATTCCGTTGTGCTCTGTGTCGGGAGCTGACCGGTGCTGACATAGACGGCAATGGACGTGCCGGGAGCAACCTGCTCTCCAACGTGTTCATATCCGATTATTGTTCCTCTTTCAGCCGCGTTGCTGCGATATTCGGTTCGCGATGAATCAAGAGCAAGCCCGACCTTTTCAAGTTCAACTTGAGCCTGTTCAACCGTGAGTCCGTTGAGATTCGGAACATCAACCGGTTCGGAATCCTCAGTTGTTGCAACATAAATTGTAACAAGAGAACCCTCGTCAACCTCGGTGTCGCGTGCCGGTGAAGTTCTTATAACCGTTCCTGCGTCCTTGGTTGAACTCTTTTCTTTAATAATTTTGGTGTCAAAGTTCATTTCTTTAAGTCTTGACTGCGCGGTGCTGTATTCATATCCGTAAACATCGGGTACTTTAACCTTGTTTGCGGCCTTGGCAACATAAAGGGTAATTTCCGAGCCAAGAGTCACCTTTTTGCCTTTTTTCGGCATTTGGTCAAGAATGGTTCCGTTCGCTTTGTCATTTGATGACTGTTCAATGCAGTTGAAAACAAATTTTCCGGAGTATTCCTCGGCGTTCATGACATCATTGGTGAAATTAAGTCCAATAAAACTCGGAACGGTGACTTTGTTTTTATCAGGGAGAACGATTGCAACAATAATAACCGCAAAAAGAACCAAGGCACCGAGAACACCGGCAAGAACACCTATTGTTTTTTTCTTTGACTTGCCTTCTTCCTCATAGTTTTCCTCGGTGTCATACTCATAGTTTTTTTCCGGCTTCTCGGAATTTTTGGCAGCATTTTCAATGTTGCTCAAAGGAACATACTTCGTTGGCTGCTTGTCAACAAAGTATGAATAATCAAATTTCACGTTTGGATTTCTTTTGAATTCAGCAATATCCATGAGCATTTCGGATGCGGACTGATAGCGGTCATTGGGATTTTTCTGCATTGCACGGATAATGATCTGTTCAAGCCCAACGGGAATGTCCGGGTTAAGCTCGCGCGGTCTCACAGGGTCGTTTTGAAGCTGCATCAAGGCCACGGAAACCGCATTGTCCGACTGGAACGGCACCTTACCTGTGAGCATCTCATAAAGAACAACACCAACTGAATAAAGGTCGGTTTTAGCGTCTGTCACACTGCCCTTTGCCTGTTCGGGACTGATATAATGAACCGAACCGATGGCACCGTCTGTCATTGTTCTTGTTTCGCTGCGGCTAAAACGCGCAATTCCAAAATCAGTAACCTTAATCGTTCCATCAGAAAGGAGCATAATATTCTGCGGCTTAATGTCACGGTGAACAATGCCTTTGTCGTGTGCATGCTGAAGCGCTTTGAGAATTTGGGTAACAAAGTAAATCGCCTCACGGATATCAAGTCTGCCCTGCTGCTCAATATATTCTTTGAGTGTGATTCCGTCAACATATTCCATGACAATATACTGAAGATTATCGCCATAGCTCACGTCATATATCTTAACAATATTCGGATGTGAAAGAACGGCAATCGCCTTAGATTCATTTTTGAATCTGCGTCTGAATTCTTCATTCTGCAAGAATTCATCCTTGAGAACCTTAACGGCAACTATTCTGTTATCAATATTATCAAACGCTTTATAAACAACAGCCATTCCGCCAACGCCGATGATTTCAATAATCTCATAGCGCCCGTCAAGCCTTTTTCCAACATAGTTTTCCATAAATCTGACACTCCCTTAACATTTGACGGCAACCGCAGTGATATTGTCACGTCCGCCGCTTTCGTTGGCTGCCGCAATGAGGACATCGCACAACGACTCAAATTCATTGTTATTATATATTTCAAGAATCCGTTCAGGTCTGACAAAACCGCTCAGCCCGTCTGAACAGAGAATTATTACATCGTTTTCATTAACATCAATATAATCAAAATCAATTTCAATTTCTTCATCAACGCCGAGAGCTCTTGTAATGATGTTTTTAATCGGATGGTTATCAAACTGTTCTTTTGTTATCTGACCTTTATCCAGCATTTCCTGAACAAGAGAATGGTCTTTGGTAATCTGCTTAATCGAGTTTCCGGAAATTATGTATGCTCTGCTATCTCCAACATGAGCTATGCAGGCTGTCTTGCCTTTAACAACACAAGCGACTATTGTTGTTCCCATGCCTTTCAGACCGCTGTCAACCGAGCTGCGGTCAAAAACAGTGACGTTCGCCGTTGTTATGGCCGACAGGAGCATATTTTCAATCGAAACTCCGGACATTGACCTGTTATAACTCTTTTCGATTTTTCTGCTGACCATATCAGCGGCAATAGAGCTTGCAAGCCTTCCTCCGGAGGCTCCGCCCATGCCGTCACAAACAACAGCCCAGACCGAACCGTCATCATATTTTCCGAAACGAAACGCATCCTCATTCGTTTCTCTGACTTTTCCAATGTCGGAATTTCCGATAACTTTCATGCTCTCACCTCCGAAAACAATTTTATATTATAGAACCGATAACCAAACAGCAATCAGTCAAATTTTTCATTTTTCACCTCTGCGCAGCTGACCGCATGAAGCGTTGATGTCGCTGCCGAGAGTCCGCCTGACTGTTACATTTATACCGTTTTTTTCAAGAATTTTAATGAATGTATTAATACGCTCTGTGCTGCTTTTTGTGTAATCACGTTCTTTGACAGAATTGACCGGAATCAAATTAACGTGGCAAAGCATTCCTTTAAGCCTTTTTGAAAGCAAGCGTGCACAGTCATCACTGTCGTTAACACCGCTTATCATTGCGTATACAAATGAGATACGCCTGCTGGTTGCGGCAGTGTAATCGTGGCAGGCTTTCAACAGTGCTTCAATGTTCCAGCGGCTGTTGACAGGCATTGTACGGTTTCGTATTTCATCGCTTGGCGCATGGAGCGAGATTGAAAGTGTGAGCTGCAATTTTCTCTCCATAAGCTTATAAATTCCACTGACAACACCGCAGGTTGAAAGAGATATGTTCCGCATTCCGATATTCTGACCGTTTTCGTCTGAAACAAGTTCAAGAAAGCGCATCACATTATCAAAATTATCAAGCGGTTCACCAACGCCCATCATAACGATATGTGAAATTTTGATTCCAAGATCCTTTTGCGCTGTATAAACCTGAGCAAGGATTTCTCCCGGAAGGAGATTGCGGATAAAGCCAGCAATGCCGGACGCGCAGAATGAACAGCCCATCTTGCAACCAACCTGACTTGAAACACAGATTGTTCTTCCGTATTTATACTTCATGACCACTGATTCAATCAATTCTCCGTCATGAAGTTTGAAAAGATATTTAACTGTTTCATCATACACTGAAACCAATTTTTTTGCAACAGTGCAATCAGAAATGTAATAGTTTTTTTTAAGTTTTTCCCTAAGATCCTTCTTAATATTTGTCATTTCATCAAAAGATGAAACCTGGTGCTTATGAAGCCATGAGTAAACTTGAGAAGCCGTATATGATTTTTCGCCTGCGGACGCAAACTTCTCTTTTATCTCCGCGAGACTCATTGAACGTATGTCTTTCAATCGTTCGCCCCCTCTTTAATAAAAAGTGCGGTGAAAAAGCCGTCACTGTTGTTTTTTGACGGAAAAACGGTTGCAAAGCAATCTTGGCTGACTGTTTCAAACGGCTTCTCTGCCCTGAATTCAGGGTTGTTCTTTTCAAAGCGATGGCATACATCTTCGTTTTCCGCCCTGCTCAAAGTACAGGTTGAATAAACAAGCCGGCCGCCTTTTTTGACGTATCTTGAGCAGTTTTGCAAAATTTCATACTGTATCTCCGGAAGAGATGCAAAATCTTTTGGGTTTTTAAATTTAATCTCCGGCTTTTTAGAGATAATACCAAGTCCGGAGCACGGAACATCACAAAGTACACAGTCGGCACTTTCTTCCAAAGAAGGGTCAAAAACTGAAGCGTTGCCAACTGCGGCTTCAACAATGCCGAGTCCGAGTCTTGAGGCGCCTTTTTTTATGAGCGAAACGCGGCCTTCATAAAGGTCGAACGCTCTGATTATGCCTTTATTATTCATAATCTGCGCTATTGTGAAAGTCTTCCCACCCGGAGCGGCGCAAAGATCAAAAACAGTATCTCCTTCTTTCGCTCCAAGCGCTTCGGCGCAAAGCTGAGACGGAATTCCCTGAACATGAAAAAGTCCCGACTTGAACTCTTCAAGCTCTTCAATCGAGCATGGCAGCGAGCCGAGCAGAAGCGAGTCTGCCGCAATTCCTTTTTCACATTCGATACCCTTGGATTTAAAGCGTTCGCAAAGGGAGTCGGTTGTGGTTTTCAACGTGTTTACGCGCACCGTGAGCCTGTCGGATTTCACAGAGCAAGAAAGAATACTCTCTGCTTTTTCCGCACCGTACTCACAAAGCCATTTTTCAACAAGCCACTGCGGGCAGGAATACTTAATACTCAAAAACTGGGCCGCGTCCTTTTCGTCCGGCAGCGCAAAGCCGTTTCTGTCAAGATTACGCAAAACAGCATTGATTAGGCCGCAGGCATATGAGCAGCCGACTTTTTTTGAAAGGCTGACGCTTTCGTTAACAGCTGCAGATGAGGGCACCGATTCCATAAACAAAAGCTGATATGCACCGAGACGCAGTATGGTAAGAACTTGAATCTTCAGCTTGCTTATTGGCTTTGAAAGATGAGCCGAAAGTGCATAATCAAGAGTAACAAGGCGCTCACAAACACCGTAAACCAAAGCAGAAGCAAAGGCCTTATCACGCAAATCAAGCCGCGACTCTTTCAGTGCGGCGTCTAAAGCAAGGTTTGAATATGCATTATCTTTAAAAATTTTTAAAAGCACATTATAAGCAATCAATCTTGCGTTCGGTTTCATTTTTTCTCCGTTCAGTCTTTTGAATTATATCTTAAAATAAGTCTTAAAAGTGACATTATTGAAACAAGAAGTGCAGCAACATAAGTCATTGCAGCAGCAGTGAGAACCTTTCTTGCGCCGCGCTGCTCGTCAGAGGCAAGCATTCCGGTTTCATCAATAACCTTCATTGCTCTTGCGCTTGCGTTGAATTCGATCGGGAGAGTAACAAGCTGAAAAACAACAACGGCCGCAAATAGAATTATTCCAACCTTTGTCAAAACTCCGAAACCGAGAGCATAACCAATGACCGCAAGAAGTATTCCGGCAGAAGAACCGATGTTGGCAACTGGCAAAATGGCGTTTCGTACTCTTATCGGCGCATAGTTTTGCGCGTGCTGAGCTGCGTGACCGGCCTCATGGCAGGCGATTCCCACCGAAGCTATTGAGCTTCCGGAAAAGACTTTTGAAGAAAGGCGGATAACATTATCTCTTGGGTCATAATGATCCGTTAAATTGCCATTAATCGGAACAATGCGAACATTAGTAATGCCATAATATGAAAGCACTTTTGCGGCGGCTGCCGCACCGGTGAGTCCGGAACGGTTCTTAACGCGAGACATTGATTTGTAAGTGCTTTTAACGGCAATCTGCGCAGCAAGCGAAAGAATCACCGCCGGCAAAACAAGAACAAAGTAGTAATAGTCATACCAAATCATAATGCGCTCCTTTAATATAAAATTCAATTTAGCCGAGCACCGTCCCGTTTTGAAGCTTGTGGCCGTTGAGGAACGAAACGGAATCCATGCGCTTTTTTCCCTCAAGCTGAATTTCCTTGAGTTCAATACATTTGTTGTCTCCGCAGCAGACAACAAGCTTTCCGTTCACCGGAACAATGCAACCGGGAATATTATTGCCCTTTTCATCGCTCAGAACCGCTTTGTGCAGCTTAAGCGTTTTTCCGTCAAGCCTTGTGAACGCGCCCGGCCAGGAGTAAAGTCCGCGGATTTTGTTATGAATTTCAAGTGCGCTTTTGCTCCAGTCAACAAGACCCTCGTCCTTTGAAAGCAATCCGGCGTAGGTTGCTTTTGAGTCATCCTGTTTAACAGGCTCAAGCTCACCCTTTTCAAGCTTGTCTATCGTTTTCATCATTACATCGGCGCCAAGAATGGAGAGCTTATCAAACATTTCAAGAGTTGTGTCATTGATTCCGATAGGAATTTTTTCTGTTAAAAGCATGTCTCCGGTGTCAAGCCCCTCATCCATCTTCATCGAAGTTACTCCGGTCTCAGTATCACCGTTAATGACGCAGTGATGAATCGGCGAAGCGCCGCGATATTTCGGAAGAATTGAGGCGTGAATATTGATGCAGCCATATTTTGGGTATGCAAGAAAATCCGGCGGAAGAAGCTTTCCGTATGCCACAACAATAACAAGCTCCGGTTCAATCTTTTTGAGAACTTCAACCCCGGCACCGTTTTTCAAAGTTTTAGGTTGAAAGACGGCAAAATTATGCTTCAGCGCCTCAATTTTAACATCGGGCATTTTTAGCTCCTGCTTTCTTCCAACAGGCTTGTCCGGCTGACAAAAAACACCAACAACTTCATGCTTTGAAGCGGCAAGCGCCTTAAGACATTCAACGGAAAAATCAGGTGTCCCCATAAATGCAATTTTCATATATTTAAACCTCGTAATTGTTCGTTTTTCATTCGTTATTATTAAGGCGGCTGAGTTCTTCATCCGTCAGCATATGCTTTGCACGGTCGGTAAAAATTATTCCGTCAAGGTGATCAATTTCATGGCAAAAGCAGCGAGCCTTGAGCCCTTCACCCTTGAACAGGCACCACTGTCCCTTGCGGTTCTGTGCACGCACCTTAACAAATTCCGGGCGGCAAACAACGCCCCATTCGCCCGGAAGCGAAAGACAGCCCTCCTGACCTTCCTGCTCGCCGCTTGTTTCAACAATTTCGGGATTGATGAGTTCAAGCGGTTTTCCGTCTCCAACGTCAACAATAACCGCGCGGCGCAGTATTCCGACCTGAACAGCGGCAAGACCGGCACCATCGGCTTTTTTTAAAGTTTCTTTCATGTCATCAAGAAGCATCCAGAGCTTTTCGTCAAATTTCACAACCGGACGGCTCTTCTTTCTCAGCACCGGATCTTCAACCGTTACAATTTTTCTGATTGCCATAACTATTCTCCTTAAACTAAAGACAGCGGGTTGATGTCTGCAAACACCGTTACATCTCCGAATGTTTTGCTTGAGCCGAATTCTATAAGAAGATCTGAAATGATTTTTCTGAATGCGGCTGAATTTTTACATTTGATAATTATTCTGTATCTGAATTTGTTGTTGACTTTTGCAATTCTTGGCGGCATAACCGGAAGAACAATAACCTTGAGTGCGTCTTTTTCATCACTAGCTCTTTTTTTGAATTCTTCAAGAAAAATTCTTGCCGCCGAAAGAGCTTTAAGCTCATCTTCGCTAACCGTATAAACTGCACAGATATCGCAAAACGGCGGATATGTCATCATACGCCGAATTTCAATTTCATCCTTATAAAACTCATCATAGTTCTGTGTTTTTGCAAGAGCAATAATGTTGTTTTCCGGAGTCATCGTCTGAATAACGGCTGTGCCTTTATTTTTTCCTCTTCCGCAACGTCCGACAACCTGAGTCAACAAATCAAAAGTCAGTTCCTCACTTCTGAAATCGTCATTATTAAGCTGCTGGTCGGCATTGATTACACCGACAAGAGTAACATTTTCAAAATCAAGCCCTTTTGCAACCATTTGAGTTCCAAGCATTATGTCATACTCATTGTTGCCGAAAGCGGTAATGTTTTTTTCAAATGCGTATCTTCCGGAATTTGAATCTGTATCCATGCGCAGAATCCGAGCTTCAGGCAAAAGACTGTGGAGTTCTTCCTCAATTCTTTGTGTTCCGTAGCCGGAATAACGGACATTTTCCTTTCCGCAAACATCACATTTTGTTTTGAAATCCGTTGTATATCCGCAATAGTGGCACATAAGTTTTTTGTTTGAAAGGTGAAAAGTCATTGAAATGCTGCAATATGGGCAGGTAACAACGCTTCCGCAGCTGTCGCAGGCAACAAACGTGTTATATCCCCTGCGGTTCATTAGCAGTATGGACTGCTTTTTTGCTTCAAGATTGCTTTTTAGCCGGTCAAGAAGTTCTGCGCTGATGCAATACTTGTTTCCCTTGCTTTTTTCGGCTTTCATGTCTATAACCGTAACCTCCGGCAAAACGGCCGGACCGTAACGCTCAGTGAGCTTTTCAAGCGAATACACGCCTTTTTTTGCAAGCGAATAGCTTTCAATACTCGGAGTGGCTGAAGAAAGGAGAAGAAGTGCGGAGTGCTTTTTTGCTCTGAAACGGGCAACATCCCTCGCATGATATCGCGGAGAAGATTCTGATTTATAGGTATGCTCCTGCTCCTCATCTATAACAATAAGCCCTATATTTTCAAACGGTGCAAAAACAGCGGAGCGCGTTCCAACAACGATTCTTACACCGCCGTTTTTAACTCGTCTGTATTCGTCCTTGCGCTCACCCATTGAAAGCGCCGAATGAAAAACAGCAACCTCATTTTTATATCTGCCTTTAAAAAGAGAAACCATCTGCGGTGTAAGAGATATTTCCGGAACCATAACTATGACATTTTTTTCGTCATTAAGCACATCGTCAATGAGCTTCAGAAAAACCGAGGTTTTTCCGCTGCCGGTAATTCCGTAAAGGAGCGAAACTCCGCCGCCATTTTGATATTTATTAAGCAAGCCCCGATAAGCTTTTTCCTGCATAGGCGTAAGGCTGATTTTTGAAACGCAGTCACCACCGAAAAAGCCGGATTGCGGAATTCGATAAACATCAACATCAGTGATATTGATTATACCTTTGCTTTCAAGTGCCTTGACAACCGCAGAGGAAACACCGGTAATTTCGCAAAGCTCTTTAACTCTTGCGCTGCCGGCGTCAGCAAGAACACGGAGAACTTCCGCCTGCTTCTTTGTCAATTCTTCAAATGCATCCTCAAGTTCAATTCCGGAAACATTCAGCACTGCCGTTTTTGCAAAAAGTTCACCAACCTGCTTGCGTGTTTCAATGTTTTTTTGAACCACACCTTTTTCAATAAGCCGTTCCAAAACATTGCTTCCATCGGGAACGCCGCAGGCGGAAAAAATTGCTTTTTTCGTGAGAAACCCAACCTTTGAAAGCATATAGTCATAGACCTGCTTTTCACGCTCGGTGAGAGAAACGGATTGTTCGTTTCCGCTCAGTGCAACATATGACGATTTAACAATATAGTTAAACCCGGCCGGAAGCTGAGCTTTTGCGGCCTCAAAATATGTGCAAAAAGTTCTCTCCTTCAAAAACGCGGCAATTTCAATCATTTCCGCGGTCAATACCGGAGTTTCATCAAGAATATCCAAGATTTCTTTATATTTTTTATTCTTTTCCGGCCTTTGAAAGCCAAAAACAACGCCCTGACGCTTGCTGTCTTTTCCCCTTCCAAAATTCACAATAACGCGGGAACCGGTTTTAATGCAGCTTGAAAATCGTTCCGGAACAATGTAACCGTATAAAATGTCAAAATGATATGAAACATTTTCAACTGCAACTGCGGCCAAAGTTTGTTCCATATCATTTCACTTCCTTGAAATTCAATCAGATATTTTTAATCTCGTCTGGTTCCCTGATTTCAAATTTTCCGGCAAGGAACTCATCGAGTGCAAATGAAACAGGCTTTTCTGTTCCGCATTTTTCGCTGAGAACGGGATCCTCAGTGATAGTTCTTGCGCGTTTTGCAACGGCAGTGACAAGCGAATAGCGGCTGATATGGTCTTTAAGAAGTATTCTGAGATCGGGATTAAGCATATTGATTACCTCACAAAATTAATTTATAATTATTTTAAAGCCTTGTTCACGATTGAAATCACTTCTTCAATCGCATCTTCAAGTTCATCGTTAACAACAACATAATCATATTCATCAGCGTGTTTCATTTCTTCATCTGCAATGCGCAACCGTTCACAGATGCACTCCTCGCTTTCGGTTCCCCTGTTGCGCAGGCGTTTTTCAAGCTCTTCTCTTGAAGGCGGGGCAATGAAAATCTGAACAGCCTCCGGCATAAGACGGCGGATATTTGCGCCGCCCTGAACCTCAATGTTGAGGAAAACGGTTTTTCCGGACTTTAAAACCTCTTTAACAGGGCCAATCGGCGTTCCGTAATAGTTTGAACCATACTGAGCATATTCAAGCATCAGATCGTCCTCAATATTTTTTTTGAACTGTTCCTTTGAAACAAAGAAGTAATCAACGCCCTCTTTTTCGCCCTGACGCATTGCGCGCGTTGTCATTGAGACCGAAAGGAAAGCGTCCCCGTCCATTTTTTTGAGTACGCCTTTTAAAACAGTATCCTTTCCGCTTCCGGACGGACCGGAGAGAACAACAAGAAGTCCATTATTCATCGTTTGTTTCCTCCGCAAAAGACTCGTCCGTGTCACCGTTAAGACGGCTTGCAACCGTTTCGGACTGAAGATATGAAAGAACAACATGATCGCTGTCCATCATTATGACAGCCCTTGTTCTTCTCCCCTGGGTAGCATCAATGAGCGTTCCGCGCTCCTTGCTCTCCTGAACAATTCTTTTTATCGGTGCGGAGTCCGGACTGACAACCGCGATAAGCCTAGCGGCATTAATCATATTCCCGAACCCGATGTTAACAAGCTTCATTAAAATTCCCCTTTTTTTCAGCCATTTATACGGTTAAAAAGTTATTCGATGTTCTGAATTTGTTCTCTGATTTTTTCAACTTCAGCTTTAATATCAATAACCTTTTTTGCAATGGCAACGTCCTGCGCTTTTGAGCCGATTGTGTTGACCTCGCGGTTAAACTCCTGAATAAGAAAATCCGCTTTTCTGCCTATTGCAGTATCGCCGTTCATGAATTCACGCATCTGTTCAATGTGACTGCGCAGTCTGACGGTTTCTTCGGCAACAGCAACTTTATCCGCAAAAATTGCAGCCTCAGTCAAAAGCCTCTGCTCGTCAACATGAACGTCCTCAAGAACGGTTTTCATTCTTTCAAGAAGTTTGGCGTTGTATTCGGCAACAGTCTGAGGAGAGCGTTCCTCAATGAAGCCAACATTTTCAATGATTATATCACAGCGGGAAAGAATATCGTTCCTGAGCTTTGAACCCTCTCTTTCACGCATGGCAACAAAGGATTCAAGCGCGCAGTCAAGAACGGTTTTCACTGCATTCCAAACACGCTCCTCGTCCGCCTCGTCTTTGTGAACTGTGAAAATATCATAATACTTTGCAAGTGAGGTGACGGTGATATCATTATCTATACCGTATTTTTCCGAAAGCTCGTTGAGTGCGTTAATATAACCGCCTGCAAGCGAGTGGTTGACACTTACGGTGCAGTTATCCTCACCAAGCTCTTCTATAGCAACATAGCAGTCAATTTTTCCCCTTGAAACAACCGACTGGACGTGATTTTTAAGCCTTTCCTCAAGGAAGCCATATGTTCTTGGAACCTTGGAGCTGAATTCAAAATATCTGTGGTTAACACTTTTGAGTTCAACAGAGATGTTCATGTCGTCAATAAGCATCTGCGCACGGCCGAAACCGGTCATACTTTTAATCATATTATATTCCTCATGCCTTTCCTTGTATATCCGAAGGTTTGTGCTTCATTTTCCGAACTGTCACTACTGATTAACAAATAACAAAACGATGCGTTCGTCAGCTAATTGTTAATTATCAGCTATTATATATCGTTTTGCGCTTTTTGTCAAATGTTGCTCTTGCAATTACAGTGTCCTGCAAGCAGCGATGGGATATCGTTTGAATACACACCATCTTTAAGTTCAAAATTCAAATAAGTGTGCGCCTGTCCTTTATCGTTTGCCGAGAGAATGCCGATGTAAGCACCATGGTTCGCGGCATAGTTATATGCACTTTTTAAAAGCCCCTCGCCGATTTCCGGAGAATTAACATCGTATTCAAGACAGAACACATCACCGGAGATCCCGTCTATTCTAAGTCGGCATTCACCAAGCCTGTCCGTTCCGGAAAAAGCCTCAAATATCGCGGTGCATTCACCGGAAAGAATTTCCGTCGGCTTAAAAAAGATCATCTCTTTTTAACCTCCATGCCGGCAGCGAGCATAAGCTTGCGTACTTCTTCGGCGTTGAGTTCACGCCAAGCGCCCTGTTTGAGCATTCCGAGCTTAACGGAACCTACGGCAATCCGGCGCAGCCGCGCAACCTCAAGTCCGATTTCTTCACACATTTTTCTGATTTGGCGATTGCGGCCTTCATAAAGGACAATTTCAAGCACTACACGGTTTTTCTCACGCAGAACAACGCGAACCTCAGCCGGAGCCGTTTTTCTGTCATCAATCACAATTCCGGTTGCAATTGCAGTAAGTTGTTCTTCACTCACCGGAGGGCGAACAGTAACTCGATAGGTTTTAGGAACGTGTTTTGAAGGGTGGGTTAACGCATTGGCAAATTCACCATCATTTGTAAAAATCAGCATTCCCTCAGACTCTCTGTCAAGCCGTCCGACCGGATATACTCTTGCCGGTGCATCTTTAACAAGCATTGCAACGCACTTTCTGTCCATTTCATCGCTCATGGTTGTGATAAAGCCGCGCGGCTTGTTGAGCATGATATAAACATTATCTTTTTTCTTGATAACCTTTTTTCCGTGGACTGTAACGGTGTCTCGCTTGGGGTCAACCTTATCGCCAATAGCGGCGGTTCTTCCGTTAACTTTAACGGCACCTGATTCGATAATTTCCTCGCTCTTTCTTCTTGAGGCGATGCCGCATTCGGAAAGAAACTTTTGGAGTCTTATTTTGTTGTCCGCCAAAAACAACACTTCCTTATTTAAACAAACTTTTTAATCTATTAATAATTCTCTCTCTAAGACTGATTTTAGGCACAAAAGTTGCCTCAATTCGTTCAACGCTTTCATCGGCAAGCAGCCAGACGGTTTTTATGCAGTTGTTTCTGCAAAAAAAATCAATTTTTCCAAGTCGATCTCCGGTACCGACCGGCGCATAAATGAATTTCGGCAAATAAACCTTCTGTTCCATCGCATTCTCACCGTAAAGTGCGATGGAAAAACTGCCGCATGAAGCTTTGATTCCAACTTCTTTCTTAACGCCGCCAATTACACATAGCGTATCCGGAAAGTTTGGTTCAGCCGTTACAGTGTCAAGCTTTTCAAGCGCATAATCATAGAGCCTTTTGTGGTCGTTCCAATCATTCGGAGCATTCAGTGTTACGGCAACAAGAACAGCTCCGTTCTTTTCAATAGCGCTGACAAGACACCGGCCACTCTTTTTTGTAAAGCCCGTTTTAACACCGAAAACACCATCTATACTGGAAAGTAATCTGTTGTGGTTTGAAAAATACAGCTTTGTCTGCGGTTCAAGCAGCTGTGCAGTATATTTTTTGGCTGAACAGACACTTCTAAATACGGGGTTTTTAACGCAATATGAAGCAAGAATAGCCATATCATACGCCGTTGAATAGTGGTTTTCATCGTCAAGTCCGGAAGGAGTAACAAAAGACGTGTTGTTCATTCCGATTTGACGCGCTTTTTCGTTCATAAGCTTTGCAAAAGAGGAAAAGCCACCTGAAAGATGCAGCGCCACAGCGTTTGCAGCGTCATTACCCGATTCAAGCATCATTCCGTAAACCAAATCATAAAGCCGGATTTTGTCACCGATGTGAAGCCCAAGCGATGTGCCTTCTGCGCGCGTCATTTCACCCGTAATGTTCACCGCTTCATCAAGTCTGCCGGATTCTATTGCGAGAACAGCCGTCATGATTTTTGTTGTGCTTGCCATTGATCGCCTTTCAAAGGCGTCTTTTTGAAAGATAATTTTATCAGTGCGAGTGTCAATAACAACCGCGCTTTTTGCGCTGACGTCAACTGCGCCAACGCAGAAAGCAAAACAAAAGAGCGCTAAAGCCGACAACAATAAATAGTTTGATATCTTTTTAATCAACAAAGCAACCACCTGCCATTTTTATGATATGCAGGCGGTTGTTGAAAAATTATTGATTTTTTATTCGCTAAGTGCAGCGTCAACGGCAGCATCGGTTGCAGCCTTTTTGTCTGCATCTTTCTTTGCTTTATTAACAAGTCCGGTAACCTTATCAAACATTTCGGGAACAAGGTTAACAACTCTTTCAGCTGCATTGTCATATGCGGTAATGTGCTTGAGGGTAACTTCACCATCGCTGACAACGAGGAAAGCAACGGGAGTGATTGTTACACCTGCTCCTCCTCCTCCGCCGAAAAGCTCTTTATTGTTCTTTGACGGGAAATCTGCACCGCCTGAAGCAAAGCCGTATGTAACCTTGGAAACCGGAATAATTGTTACTCCGCCTTCGGCATAAATGGGTTCGCCGATAATTGTGCTTGTGTCAACAAGATCACGGATTTTTTCAATCGTTGAACTGAGGATAGCACCTGCTGATTTTTCTGACATTATATATCATCCTTTCTTTGTTTCCGTTTTCGGGTCGGGCACCGGTTCTTTCTTTTGTTTTCCGTTTTTAAGAAATTTCAAAACAACTTTAAAAATGAGTCTGAACACCATTGCGAGTGTTGCGTTGATAATCTTGCGAATGACAAGATAAAACTCAAAATTAAACTCGCCTTCGCTGTTATTTGCAAGAAAGTCCGGCTCAACCGAAGCTTCGTATTTTTTAATGAGGTTATTTGAGCACAAAAAGCCGAGAAGCGGATAAACTTTCTGGCAGGTTTTGCCATATTTTATTGCGGTTTCGGCGCTGTCACCCGTTCCGACCGATATGTATATCTCAATATCTTCAAAAACTACACTTTTAAAAAGCTTTCCGCCGTAAAGAGCAAGAATGTGGCCGAAATTAGAAAGCACCTCCATCATTCCGTCATAGCCGTTAGCTTTGACCATTTCCAGAATCGGGTTGGGCTTTTTTTCCTGCGGCTCCTCCTTGCGTTTTTCCGGTTTTTCTTTTTTTGGCTTTTCTTTTTTAGGCCTTTTTTTCTTCTTTTCACCAAGCGGGAGAATGTTCAGCTTAACGAAAAGATAGCGGACGGTGAGATAAATCTTGTCGCCGTAATGCATTGAAACATGAACCGGAATTGAAAGAACAAGAACAAAAAAAGCAATTATTCCACCAAGAATGCAAAGGAATATCTGGAACCCCGTCAAAACACCGCCCCCTTTCAAACATATAACCGAACGAAATGCAACCGATGATTGAAATGAGGGCGCAAACTTCAGTCAAGATTTGCACTCTGCAATTAATCAGTTGCTGCATACACTACTATATGTTACCCTAAAAATTAATTTTCGTCAACCGTTTCGGTAAAATCAGCCTGTTCAGATTGTAAATTTTCTTCATTTTTGCCGTCTTTTTCCGTTTTGCTTTCTGAATTTTCCGGAACAGACGGAAGATCATCAAGAGAAGTTAAACAAAAGCACCTCAAAAAGTTTGACGTTGTTCCGTATATAAGCGGTCTGCCTGGAAGGTCAAGCCTGCCCTTTTCCTCAATGAGACCACGCTGGCAGAGTGTCGAAATGACCGCTGAGCAATCAACACCTCTTATCTGTTCGGTGAACGCTTTTGTAACCGGCTGATTATACGCAATAATCGCAAGCACTTCAAACGCAGCCTGGGAAAGAGGAGCGTTGCGCTTGATTTCAAGCACTTTTCTTATGCTGTTTGCATACTCTTTTTTTGAGCAAATTTGATATTTATCGTCAAGCTTTAATATGCAGAGTCCGCCGCCACGTTCATCATATGAGGCACGCAAATTTTCAAGCACCTGACTTAGAAGCAGTTCGTCAACCTCCAGCGCCTGAGCAAGTCTTTCAAGCTCAATCGGCTCGCCAACGGCGAAAAGAACCGCTTCAAGAGTATTTTGCAAAGCTTTCATGTTCATTTTGCGCTTTTTCCTTTCCTGTTAAGAGTAACAACAGTATTTTCGTCATTGAGGCTGACGCGCCCGTTTTTGACCAGTTCCAGTATTGCAAGAAAAGTTGCAACCATCTCTGAACGCGAGGTACTGTGCTCAAAAAACGAAGCAAACTTCTGCTTGGCGCTTTTGAGAAGCTTACGATAAATGAAAACAATGCGCGAATTAACAGAGACTATTTTGTGAGAAATAATGGCGCTGAAAGCTTCAATGGGCGGCGGAAGTTTCCGCTTTTCTTTGCCTATTGCGCTGAGATACGCTGAAAGAATATCACGCGGATCATGAACGCGGCTATATGTCATATCCTTCGGAAGCTGCTGCGGTTCACGGTAGAAATAATTAACACCGTCTGCCTGCTTTGAAAGCTTTTCAGCCATCAGCTTGCAGTCGCGGTACTCAATAAGTTCACCTGTAAGCTCAAGCTTCAGCTGTTCGGCCTCTTCATGAACAGGAAGAAGAGAAACCGTTTTGATATATACAAGACGCGCCGCCATTTCAATAAACTCGCTTGCAACGTCCATATCGCTCTCTTCCATGCGCCGAACGTAATCAACATATTGTTCAACAAGTTCAAAAATCGGAATGTCGTTTATATTGAGCTTATGCTTGCTGATGAGGTGAAGCAAAAGGTCAAGAGGGCCTTCAAAAACCTCAAGCTTATAATTAATCTTTTCCATTCTTTAACCCACATGCAAGCCGAAAATAAGTCCGGCAAGCTTAATGAACAACTGCATTGTATATGTTGTTGCAATCGATATCGGCTTATCAAGTGCACCAAAAAGAACAAGAGCCAGCACCGCATAAACAATATAACGCTCATACTTCATGAGTGAATAATAATACCTGTCCGGAAGAATAGACGTGAGAATTCTTGAACCGTCAAGCGGCGGAACCGGAATAAGATTGAACACGGCAAGCGAAACATTGATTTGCGCAACATAAAGGAAGAAAAGAAGAAACACCTGACTCATGCTGCCCTCAACCGGGGAGCCAAACCTGAACACCGCGCAGTAAAAAACCGAGAAAACAAACGCCATTATCAGGTTTGAAAGCGGACCGGCGAGTGCGGTGAGCGCCATATAAAGCTTGCGCTTTTTTGGCGGAAAATTGTTCATATTCACCGGAACGGGCTTTGCATAGCCGAATCCGGCAACGATCATCAAAAGTGCACCGAAAAAATCAAGGTGGGCAAGCGGATTAAGAGTCAGTCTGCCGGAAAGGCGCGCCGTCTGATCGCCAAGCTTTGTTGCAATGAGAGCATGGGCAAATTCATGCACCGGAAGGATGCAGAACATTACAAACACCCTTGCAAAAAGATTGAGAACCACCTGAATTGTAAAGCCCTCTTTAAACAGGTCATAAATCATATGTTATCCTTTCCCGGCAATGACAAAGCGATCAACGCCGTTGAAATCTTTCAGTATATTGATTTCCGTGCTGTGTTTTTCAAACATTGAAGCAACTTCCTTTGCCTGGTTTTCACCGCATTCAACGGCCATAAAGCCGCCCTTATTGATAAACGGCAGCCATTTTTCCGAAAGTGCGCGGTAAAACACAAGTCCGTCCTCGCCGCCGTCCAAAGCGGTGGCCGGTTCGCAGCCGACCTCACTCTGGAGTGATGCAAGGTCGCCTTTTTTAATATACGGCGGATTGGACACAATTACATCAGGCCGCGGCAAAAAGCAGAATTTTTCATAACCGTCAAGCACATTTCCCTTGATTGCCGGAACGGATCTTGCAACGGAAAGCGCCATTCGGTTTTCGTTCAAAAAGCCGAGCGCTTCATCAAAATATTCAACAAGGTAAATATTCGCCTGCGGAACCTGCTTTTTAAGCGTTATTCCAATGCAGCCGCTTCCGGCGCAGAGGTCAAAAACAGTCGGAGAATGCATTTTTTTCAATCTTTCAATGACGGCAGAGCAAAGCTCCTCGGTTTCCGGACGCGGAATAAGAACTCCTTCACCGACCTTATAGGTTTGTCCGTAAAAATCCCATTCACCCAGAATATATTGAAGCGGAATGTTCTCTTTGCGCTGTTTTATAATTTTCTGTGTTTCGGCAATAGCGTTGACATCCGCAAAACTATCCTTATTAATAATCAGCTGTGTTCGGTCAAGACCAAGCGTCTTTTGAAGAATCAAGCGAGCCTCATTGTCTGCATTTTCTTTATTGTTTTTCTCAAGCTCGTTTTTACAGAAATTGTAGAGTTCAAAAACAGTCATCTTATTGCGTCATCCTCCGGATTGTCGGTAATAACGGCCTTGAACGCCGCAATTCCGACTTCAATCATTGAGTCGTCAGGCTCTTTAGTTGTTAGTCTTTGCATCCAAAGACCCGGCGCTGAAAGAATTTTAACAATTAAATTATCGTGCCTTCCGGCATACTTGATGAATTCATAACCAAATCCCATAACAAGCGGCAGAATAAGAAGCTTGACAACCATCCAAACGGCTATGTTGTTCCTAAGGTCAGGAAGGGCAACAGAAATTATGGAAGAAATAATAACACTGATAATTATCATGACAAACATGAAACTTGTTCCGCAGCGCGGATGAAAACGGCTTTGTTTGCGGACGTTTTCAACAGTCAGCTCAAGACCGTGCTCATAGCAGAAAATTGTTTTATGCTCAGCACCGTGATACATGAAAGTCCTTTTGATGTCTTTCATTAGTGAGACCAGCGCAATATACGCAATAAAAATCAATATTCGCATGACGCCCTCAATAAGCGCACGGAAATTTGTGAGCGCTCCTGAGGCAAGATTGTTGAAGAAGTCAGTAAGTTTTGACGGCAGGAAGAAAAACAGCGCAAAAGCAAGAAGAACACCTAAAACAGAGGCAATTCCGGTTATGACACTCATGACCTTTTTGCTCAGATGCTCTGAAAGCCATTTGTCAAGCTTTGATTGGTTTTCCTCGCTGTTTTCAATATCCTCAAAGCCTGATTTCTCTGCTGACTCCATCAAACATTTATAGCCGAAAATCATTGATTCAACAAAGTTAACGCATCCGCGTATAATCGGAAAGCCAAGGAACTTAACTTTGTCTCTGATATGGCGAAACTCTTTTTCCTCAGTGTCAATCGAACCGTCCGGAAGCCGGACGGACATCGCCGCGCCTTTTGGCCCCTGCATCATGATGCCCTCAATGAGAGCCTGGCCTCCAACTGATGTTTTATGAATAACATTATTGTTTTTGCTCAATTTCAGTCCTCCTTTATATTATGCCGGAAAAACCGGCAAGACCAATCAGGCCGAGTATGACGGAAGCAGAACTTCAACCGTTGTTCCCTTGCCTTCCGTGCTTTCAATTCTGAATTGGCCGTTATGAAGTTTGATTATCTCATCAACAACCGCAAGACCGATTCCGGTTCCGTGCTTTTCGTTGTTGGCTTTATAAAACTTTTCTTTAACATGCTGAAGATCGGTTTTTGAAATTCCGCAGCCGTTATCACTGAAAGATATTTTAACATATTTTTTCAGGTTTTCAACCTTAATTATGATTTTTCCACCCGTTTCCGTATATTTCACCGCATTATCAAGAATATTGATGAAAACCTGACAAATTCTGTCACTGTCTCCGAAAGCAAAACTTTCTTCATTCTTTGGCAAAGCAAGCTCAACGGTTTTGTTCTCCTTTTCGGCCTTTGGGCGATACATCAGATACGCCTGCTGAACTTCAGCAATAATGTCAACAACGCCGTTTTTCATTTTAAGCTTTCCGCTCTGCATCCTTGAAAAGTCAAGCAATTCTTCAACCATCAAAGAAAGGCGGCCTGTTTCGGACGTAATAATTTTCAGTCCTCTTTTCATAACTTCGTCACCGCCCTTTTCAGCTTCAACGGAAAGGGTTTCGCTCCAGCCCTTAATTGCGGTCAGCGGTGTGCGGATTTCATGAGATACGGTTGAAATAAAGCTGTTTTTCATCTCATCCGTTTGGCCGAGCTGCTCGGCCATATCATTGATTGTTTCGCACAGTTCTCCGATTTCGTCATCGGTATGCGAAGCAGAAATGCGCGCGGAAAAATCACCCTTGGCAATTCTTTTTGCCGTTTGATTAATAATTTTGACCGGATTTACGATTGAAGAAACAAAGTAATACCCGGAATTGAACATCATCATTGCAATAAGAATAACCCCCATGGCGATTGCACCGATAATAAGGCCGTACTGACGGTTGACATCGCGCAGCGAAACGAGATATCTCACAGCACCGCAGTTTTCACCGGAAGAATTTCTAAGAATATAACTCATAGCCATAACCGGTTCGCCCCAAAAAGTTCGGCACCTTTTGATGGCGGTTTTGCTTTCCGAATTCAGCGCTTCATAGTAATCCGGCATTTCGGAGTATTCTCCGATTTCATATCCACCGGAGGAAACCAGCGGATTTCCGTTCTTGTCAATTATCCATATTTCAATTTTGTCGCGATACTCATAATTTTCAACAAAGTTTGCTGCGGCTTCTGAAAAGCTTTTTGAATCAAGAGGATAGTAATAGCTGAAATATGTATCTGCAACGCCGGTGTCGCAAGACCTTAGCACCATCTGCGCTGCATGATTATATCGCAGATATACGGAATAAGCAAGTATTCCGGACAGGACAATGAGAATTGCAACGGTAACAACAAAAATATTACGAAACCAACGCGCTTTGATTGTTCGTTTTATGATACTCACCGCCCATTTATTTATTATAATTCCCGCCTTAATTTTCAACCCATTTATAGCCTTTGCCCCAGACAGTTATAAGGTGTTCGGGACACGAAGGATCTTTTTCAATTTTCAATCGCAGACGTCTGATATTCACGTCAACAACCTTGTCATCACCGTAATAACTCTCGCCCCAAACCCGAGTCAGAAGCTCCTCACGGCTAATGGTTTTCCCGGGAAACGAGAAAAAATATTCAAGAATTTGAAATTCAATCTGCGAAAGGTCAATGCGCTGTTTACCATTAAAAACAGCGCGCTTTTTGGTACTCAAAACAAAGCTTCCGCAAGTGATTTCATCACTGTGGGTATTGAGCAGTTCCTTGTTAAGGCGTACTCTGCGGTACACGGAGTCAATCCGAGCAAGAAGCTCCATTACGGAAAACGGTTTTGTTATGTAGTCATCGGCACCGCAGTAAAGACCATAGACCTTATCTTGCTCCTGTGCCTTTGCGCTCAAAAAAACAACGCCGACATTCTGAGACTTTTCGCGTATATGACGGCAAGCTTCAATTCCGTTCATACAAGGCATCATAACGTCAAGAAGGACAATATCAATCGAATCCTTCTCTTTTTCAAAAAGCTCAACTGCTTCCGCTCCGTTCCTTGCCTCGCAGACGCTGTAGCCGGCTTGAGCAAGATTCAATGTGATAAAATCCCTGATTGAGTCTTCATCCTCTGCAACAAGAATCTTTTTCAAAATCTCACCTCTGTTATGTAATTATCGGTTACTTATAAATAATTCCCGATGATATGTCTTTTTTGGTGATGCCAAGCTCATTCCCTGCATCAAAAATTCTGTAGTAATATTTCTTTCCTTTATAACTGCCGAGCAATCTGAACTGAGTGGAAAGCAAGCCGTGTGTCTCTTCATATTCAATCCTGACTTCAAAGGCAGGAAGATTATTGAGAATGCCGTTTGCGTCACCTTTCAAAACATAAACCCGCATGGTTTCATTATCGGAAAGCAGAACCGGTATTGCGTTGTTTTCTATTTGTTTTGGAATTTCAAAATAATAGCCATTTTCCCTGTTGTCAAAACATGACGCAACCTTTGAAAGCTTATTTCCCACTACCGCCTTCCATTCAATGACGGACGAGGAAAGTTCCTTTTGCTCAAGCTTTTTTTGAACCGGAACTTCAATAATGCCGTCACTGTTGATATCTTCACAAACGGCATTCGTGCTGCGTTTTGAGATTCCTGAAACTGTTTTTCCGCCAATAAACACGCGACTGAGTCTGTTTTTTTCATTATCAAAACGAAGAACATCCGTTGTCATCTGTCCGTCCGCCGTAAAGCCGTCAATATATACGCGGCTTTCACCGGATTTGCGCAGATAATCAAAGTCTATCTGAGAAATGGTTAAAATTATCGGGTCAACATCAAGTGAGGAAATTTGTTTAATCTCTCCGGAGACGCTGGCAAAAACTTTGATATCAGAAAGCTCAGAGTCAACCGATCTGTCTGCATAAATCACAGCAAGCTCACTTTTTTCATCAGCATTCAAATCAAAAACGCCGAATGCTGAATAATCAGTTGAAAAGATGCACTTGATTTCAGACTCTTCAATGTCAACAGTGTAAATGCTCAACCGCTGCATAAGTTTGCTGCTTTGAAGCCCCCAGCCAACAATAATTTCAAGCGTTCCGTTGCCGTTGATATCGGCAAATTCAACCTGTTTAACCTCATTGAATCCGCTTTCCGTTCCGGCGAGAGCCACCCAGCCGTTATCGTCCGTTCCGAAAACCTGAAGATACACGGTTTCACTTGCGCCGTCTTTTGAATAAAAGGCAAGTATTTCATCGTTATTGTCACCATTGAGGTCGGCGTGAATAAGAGCAGATCTGTGCTTTCCGGCTGTGGGCGTTTTGAGCGTATAATTACGCCCGGCGGCTTTTTCAAAGACCTGCCAAATCTGAGCACTCTCCTCGTCACGCACAGGCGCATGAAGCAACGAGTCGATTGGTTTTGACTTCAAGCTGAAAAGCAGAAGCAATCCGGCCGCAACAAGAGTAAGAAGAATAACGACTGTTGTGAATTTTTTCATCTGCTTTTCACTCCCTTTCGGCCTGAGCAGCCAAACTTAACCGATATATTTTTTTACAACCTCTGTTTCAAGACCATCTAAGTCTTTGAGGAAAGAATAAAGCTCTTGCGCAATTTTCTTTGTTCCGCCAACAGAATCGCTTTCAATGTTGAGCGGCATAATCGGATCATGAACACTAAGGCGCAGCAGAAACCAGCCGTCACCGTGATCCTTGTCAAGATAAACGCGGATTCCCTCGCGGTTGTCATCGGCCGTTTTCCAGCCTTTTCTCGTTTCAGCATATTCACCCAGTGAAGCAATAACGCCGTTTCCGAATGCTCTGAAATCTTCTTTATTAATTCTCAGGCGAAGCTCGCACGCTTCTTTCGGATCCTTCAGATTGGCAATCAGCGATTCAAGCTTCATGCCCTTTTTGCCCATCTGTGCCATTTTGATAACAATTTTTGTGATAAGATAAGCACCGTCATCGAGATAGTAGTTTTCTCTGAAGGCAGCGTGTCCGGAGGTTTCAATGGCAAGCGGACAGTTGATACCTTCACGGTTGAGGCGCAGCTGTTCATTGATAACATTGCGGTATCCACGCTTATAGCGGTAATGAACGCCGCCGAGGAAATTGTTAATGAAGTCTGTAAGACCCGTTGAGGTGACGCTGTCGGTAACAATCGTTCCGCCCTCGTTACCCTCAAGTGCAATAATCGAAGCAAGCGCAACAAGGCGGTTTCGGTTAATCTCTGTTCCGTTTTCGTCAACACAGCTTGCCCTGTCAACATCAGTGTCAAAAATAACTCCGAGGTCGGCGTGATTTTTGATAACAGCGTTGCTTATTGACTTCATTGCCTCTTCATTTTCCGGGTTGGGTGCATGATTCGGAAACATTCCGTCAGGCTCAAGGAACTGACTCCCGGTAATATCGGCGCCAAGCTTTTCAAGAACCTCCGTTGCATAAAAACCGCCGACACCGTTTCCTGCGTCAACAATAATCTTATAGCCGGAAAGAGGACGCTCATAATCTGCCGCATTGACCTCATTGCAAATCATGTCGCGCAATCTTTTTGCATAGACAGACATAAAATCATATTTTTCGATTGCGAAACGGTGCTTTTTCGGGAGCGTACAGGTGCGAGTATTTTCAATGACCGCATCAAGATCTTCGCTGTCAAGTCCGCCGCGTTTTGTGAAAAACTTCAAGCCGTTTCTGTCGAACGGGTGGTGACTTGCGGTAATCTGGACGGCGGCAATGCAGCCGAGATCAACCGTTGTCATAAACATTGCCGGAGTTGAAGAAAGGCCGCAGTCATAAACATAAAAGCCATAGGTACAAAGCGCACTTATAACCTGCTTTTTAATTCTTTCGGCCGAAATGCGCGAATCGTGACCGACAGCAATTTTTCCGGATAGAGAAGCACCGTTTTTGAGCAGCCATTCGCAAAATCCGCAGGTCAAATCATAAATCGCAAGATCATCGAGTTGAACCGGAGATCCTTCCGTTTCAACGGCAACACCTCTGATATCGGTTCCGCTTTTGAGTTTTTTATAAAGTTCATATCTTGACATTGGGTCATCTTCCTTTCTCAGAGATAGATTTTTCGGTTGCTTTCAAAAAGAATTTATACATTGGAGCAAAAGAGGCAAGGGTTGTTCTGAGCTCTTCAAGAACGCTGCCGTCAAACAATGGCTCAATATCAAAGCTGCTTATGATGAAATAAAGGTTCTTTGCGTTGTAATAATCTGAAAGGTCAGAGTTAACCTTTCCCGGTTTATCCTTGGCGTAACGCTCAAGATCCCTCTGTGCCCCGGCCGAAAGAACACTTTCAAGTGCTTTTTTAAACTCATTTTGGTTTTCTCTGAATGCTTCACGGTAGCACTCAAGGAAAGCGGAATCGGTTCTAAACATTCCAACGCCTATTGAATAACAGCCCGGCATAATTTCAAACCACATACACGGCTGATGGCTCCATTCATATTTGTTGCGCATAAACATACACCAGATATTATCACGATACATATTCATATTTTTCGCGCGGCGTGTATCACGGCGTATTCTTGAAACCATTTTTACCGGAATAAGATTCATTAAATTATCAATTTCAAACAGTTGACCGGAAAGGTCGGCACAAATTTCGCGCATTGGAACAATAGCTTTTTTCTTAAGTTCCTCCTTTACCGATTCATAATACGGCTTGCTGTCATTGAATTTGTTTTCGGCAAGCATAAAAAAGGTGTCTCTGTCGAAACCTTTGAAACTATCCATCGCGGTTTCCTTTCAAAAAATATTACTGAACTTTCAATACCTCGTCTGCCGCACTCATAATTGCAAGCTTTGCGCTGTGGAAATTAAGTCCTCCCTGCATCCAGACGGCAAACGGCTCTCTGAGCGGTGCATCGGCGGAAAGCTCAATAGACGAACCGAGAGTGAATGCACCGGCAGCCATTATGACCTTGCTGTCATAGCCCGGCATATCCCATGGCTCCGGAGCGGCAAACGCATCAACCGGGGAGCATTTCTGAATTCCGCGGCAAAAAGCAATGAGGTTCTTTTCGTTGTGGAGCTTGATAGCCTGAATAATGTCATGCCTTGTTTCACCCATGGACGGAGTTGAATCAAAGCTAAGTTTTTTGAATAGCGCTGCGGCAAAAGTCATGCTTTTGAGCGCTTCGCCAACAACGTGGGGCGCACTGTATACACCAAGGAACAATTCTCTGTTCATTCCGAGTGTTGCGCCAACCTCCCGGCCGATTCCCGGCGTAATGAGACGGCAAGCGCATTTTTCAATGAGGTCATGTTTTCCGGCAATGTAACCGCCGGTTCTTGCAATTCCGCCACCCGGATTTTTTATGAGCGAACCTGCAATAAGATCTGCACCAACCTGCGTCGGCTCCTTTTCTTCAACCCATTCACCATAACAGTTGTCAACCATGACAACTGCATTGCTTTTTCTTTTTGCAATTTCGGCAACTTTTCCAATTTCATTAACGGAAAGTGAGGGTCTGAGACTATATCCTCTTGAACGCTGAATATATACCATGGCAATACTGGCGTCAATGGCGTTTTCAATCGCTTCAAAATCAAGAGTTCCGTCCACTTTCAATTCAACCTGTTTATAGTTGATTTTGAAGTCTTTCAATGAACCCGAACCGTCCTGTCCGTTCAGTCCAATAACCGGATGAATGGTATCATATGGTGTTCCCGTGACGCAAAGCATTGTGTCACCCGGACGCAGCACACCAAAAAGCGCAACAGCAAGAGTGTGGGTTCCACAGGTAAAATTATGGCGGACAAGTGAATCCTCAGCGCCGACAGCCCGGGCGAAAACCTTGTCAATCGTTTCACGTCCTCTGTCTGAATAACCGTAGCCTGTTGTTCCGCTGAACATTGACTCGCTGACATTGTTTTCAATAAAAGCTTTGAGCATCTTCTGCTGATTGAACTCGGTAATTCTGTCAATCGAATCAAACTCATTCTTCACGCTTTCAAGCGCTTCAGCAGAGTATCTATATATCTTTTCATTAAAGTCAAACATTCTTATTGCCTTTCTATGTATGCGGCTTTACCGCAGTTTTTAAAGCCGAGCTTATGATAAAAGTTTACTGTTTCATTGTCTTTGGAAATTACATATACTTTTTTGTTTTCAGACCTAAGCTCACCAGCAAGAGCCAGAGTAACGGCCTTTCCGCATCCTGTTTTGCGGCAATCACTGCGGCAGCCAACGGAAGAAATGACGGCTGCTTTTTCAAATTCGGCACCCGTTACCGCCGCGGCGCAAAGTATTTTTCCACCGAAAACAGCTTTCATCCGCGCAAGTCCGCGGTTTTTTCTGAACATAAAATCTGAAAGCCATGAAAGATATGAATCCTTTTCAACAGGATAACTTTCCGGAAAACAGGAGGAAAAAAGCTCATATATCTTTTTGCTGTCCGCCTCGGAAGATACTTCAATATATTTGTCATCCAAATCAAAGTTAAGAACATCTTTAATCTGACAATCTTTGAGCCCGCATTTTTTTGCCGTTGCCTCATCGGTTAAAATAGTATTAAACCCGGAAGAATCAACAAAGCATGAGAGCTCTTCAAAATCGCAGAGCCCGTTTGCGAGTATAACCGCATTGTTTTCAAGCACGGATACCACGCCGACCAATTCACCGTCGTCGCTTACACAAAGATATGTTTGGGCAAAGCTTCTTTCAAGACCGTAAGCCTCCACCCTGCACATAACATATGCGCCGAAAACACTGTCCTCACAAAAATCACTAAGCTTCAAAATATCGCTAACGCTCGCCGTTTTAAGCATTGGCAAACTCCGAAAGCAAGGCATATGCCATCCTTTTGCAGCTTTCCATATCATTTATATCTGCAACACTTGTTGCTGAATGGATATATCTGCACGGGAGTGAGACCGTGAGTGTATACACACCTTTTCCGCTTTTATGAATTGCTCCGGCATCATTTCCGCCGGCAACAGTTGTTTTCGTCTGACACGGAATACCTTTTTCCTCAGCCAGCTCAAAAGCACGTTTAAAAAGCTTACGATTATACACGGTGGATCTGTCCATGAACGAGACAACGGCGCCTTTTGAAAGACGGCAGACAGAATCTTCTTTTTTAACTCCGGCAACATCCGCGGCAGTGGTAGCCTCAAGAACTATTGCATAATCCGGAGCAACGGTATATGCGGCCGCAGAGGCGCCACGCAAACCAACCTCCTCCTGAACGAGAAAGCAGAAGTATGCGTCATACTCCGTTTCATTTTCAATCATATCAAGCATAACCGCACAACCGAAACGGTCATCAATAGCCTTTGACTTGATTTTATTTTCGCCAAACCGGCTGAAATCCGAAACAAAGTAAGCACTATCACCGACAGAAACATATTCTTCAGCCTGAGCTTTATCATTTGCACCAATGTCAATATACATTTTTGAAACCGGTGGAACCTTGCCACTGTCGGCTTTATCGGTCAAATGAATTGCCTTGATGCCGATAACACCGGAAATTTCACTATCCCCAACAGTTACAGCGCGGCCGACAATAACTTTTTCATCAATGCCGCCAACCGTGTCAAAGCGCAGATATCCCTCATCGGTGATATAGGTAACGATGAATCCGACCTCGTCCATGTGAGCGGAAATCATGACTTTGTTTTTCGGCCTGTTTTTTCCTTTTTTAAAAGCGATTATATTTCCGAGAGGATCAACCCTTGTTTCACAACGGTTCTCAATGCGTTTTAAAATATAATCGCGGATTTTTTCCTCGCGTCCGGAGGTTCCGTTCAGTTCACACAGCGTTTTAAGCGTTTTAAGCATCAAGCTCAGCCTCCTTCTTGAGAATGTATGCAACAATCAGGTCAGCGGTATATTCAACATCTCTTGTGTCAATAACTTCAACCTGAGTGTGCATATGACGCAGAGGAATTGAAAGCAGAGCTGTTTTCACTCCCCCACGCGAAATATTTATCCAGTCAGCATTGGTGCCTGTCCTTCCGCTCATCACATCATGCTGGAACGGAATGCTGTTTTTCTTGGCAATATCAACAAGTTTCTTAACGAACGCTCGATCAAGAACGGGAGAAATTCCGATTGAAGGCCCTTGTGAGAGAGTGTTGGTTTCGGCCTTGTCGCAATAAGGGTCGGATCCGAAGCCTACATCAACAACAATGGCAGCGTCACTGTCGGCGGCATATGCGGCCGTTTTTGCACCGCTTCCGCCAACCTCCTCCTGAGCGGAAAGCTGAAATGCAACCGAACAATTTTTAAGTTTACCGGAAAGCTTTTCGGCCGCAAGAATTAGAGCGGCGGCACCGCTTCTGTCATCAAGCGCGGCGCAGGAAATTTTACTGTCAAGCAGTGGAAGCTGCTTTGAAGAAATCAGAATTCGGTCTCCTATTGAGACAAACTTTTCAGCCTCATCTTTTGAAAAGCCGATGTCAACGGCAAGGTTTTTGACCTCAACGCCTTTTTCTTTGTCCTCGCTCGTAAGAAGATGCGGAGGTGTTGAACAAATTACGCCGAGCAATCGCTCTTTGCCCATAACGGTAACTTCCGCGCCGACAAGTACACGCGCATCAACGCCGCCAACCGGAGAAACAAGAAGAAATCCCTGCTCGTCAATTTCTCTGACAACAAGTCCGATGCGGTCAATGTGAGCGTCAAGAAGAATTTTATAGCTGCCGTTTCCAAGCGTACCGACAAGCGAGCCTATCGTGTCCGTTTTGACTGGCATGAATTTTGAAAGATATTTTTCACAAACAGAGCAAGCAGCCGTTTCATCACCGGAAGTTCCGTCGACAGCCGCAAGTTCAAAACAAAGTTCCTTTGCGTTCATGTGCTACACTCCTTAAATGAGCAAATATTTAATCATTTTATTATACACAATTATTGCGCGAAAATCAAGTTAACCGACATTAATAATCTTTATGCAAAGCTGAAATATTTTTTATTCTTATCCTTGACAAAGCTCATATGGTTTGATAAAATAAATAAAAAGTTGATCCCATCACAAGGCTTTGACGGAGAAAGCTTTTTCGCTTCTTTATCAAAAAGAGATGCTCTGCCGCGGCTGAAAGCGGAGCTTTGAAAAAGGAAATTGCTACCCCTCCCGAGCTGTGCGCCGAGGCGTTTGATAAGGCGCACCGTTTTGACCGCGTTAAGGTTTTTTCAGAGTGCCGCTTTTGCGGAATACGGGTGGAACCGTGGAACTGAATTTTTTCAGCTTCATCCCTGTGCATTATATGCTTTGGGTGAGGCTTTTTTATTTGTCGAATATCTCACGAAAGGAAGTAAAACAAATGATTAATGTTACACTCAAAGGCGGCGTTGTTAAGGAATTTGAAAACGGAACAACCGTCCTTGAAATTGCAAAAAGTCTGGGTGCCGGTCTTTTTAAAGCAGCCTGCGGCTGCAAAGTTAATGGGAAACAGGTTGACCTGCGCACTCCGCTCAACGAAGACTGTGAGGTTGAAATTCTCACCTTTGACAGCGCTGAGGGCAAGGAAAATTTTCGCCACACCTGCTCACACATTCTTGCGCAGGCGGTCAAGCGCCTTTTTCCTGAAACAAAGCTCGCCATCGGCCCATCAATCGAAAACGGCTTTTACTATGACTTTGATTCCGATGTAACCTTTACACCGGAAGTTCTTGAGGAAATTGAAAAAGAGATGAAGAAAATTGTCAAAGAAGCTCTTCCTCTTGAAAAATTTGAGCTTGACCCTGATGAGGCAATCGCTCTCATGGAAAGCAGAAATGAGCCTTACAAAGTTGAGCTTATAAAAGAACACGCAGACAAGGGCGAAAAGATTTCATTCTATCGCCAGGGTGAATTTGAAGAGCTTTGTGCAGGTCCGCATATTCCCGACACCGGACGCATCAAGGCTTTTAAGCTCACAAGCTGCACCGGCGCTTACTGGCGCGGAGATTCAAAGAACAAAATGCTTCAGAGAATTTATGGAACCGCATTCACCAAAGCTTCCGACCTTGAGGCATATCTTCAAATGATTGAAGAAGCAAAAAAACGTGACCACAGAAAGCTCGGAAAGGAGCTTGGTCTCTTTATGCTCCTTGACGAGGGCCCCGGTTTTCCGTTTTTCCTTCCAAAGGGTATGCTTCTCAGGAACACCCTTATTGACTACTGGCGTCAGGTTCACAAAAAATACGGTTATGTTGAAATCAGCACGCCGATGATGCTCAACCGTTCTCTTTGGGAGCGTTCCGGCCATTGGGATCATTATAAAGAAAATATGTATACCACCGTCATTGACAACACCGACTTTGCAATCAAGCCGATGAACTGCCCCGGAGGAATGCTTGTTTATAAATCACAGCCGCACTCCTATCGCGATCTTCCTCTGCGCATGGGTGAACTTGGTCTTGTTCACCGTCACGAGCTTTCCGGTGCTCTCCACGGACTTTTCCGCGTCCGCTGCTTCACTCAGGACGATGCTCACATTTTCATGACATGGGAGCAGATGAAGGATGAAATCAAAAATGTTGTTAAGCTCTTTGATGAAGTATACAGCGTTTTCGGTCTTACCTATCAAATTGAGGTTTCAACCATGCCAGAGGATCACATGGGCGACATTAAGGACTGGGATTTTGCAACCGAGACGCTCAAAAAAGCCATTGAGGAAATGGGTAAAGATTACATTATCAACGAGGGTGATGGTGCTTTCTATGGCCCAAAGCTTGACTTCCATCTTTCCGATTGCCTCGGAAGAACATGGCAGTGCGGAACAATTCAGCTCGATATGCAGCTTCCGGAAAGATTTGAGCTTGAATACACCGGTGCCGACAACGAAAAACACCGTCCGGTTATGATTCACCGCGTTGTTCTTGGCTCAATAGAGCGCTTTATCGGCGTAATCACCGAACATTTTGCCGGAGCCTTCCCCGTTTGGCTTGCTCCGGAGCAGATTCGCATTGCTCCGATTGCCGACCGGCATCAGGAGGCGGCGTTCGCCCTCAAGAAGCAGCTTGAGGGCGCAGGCATTGAGCGCGTTGAAGTTGACACAAGGAGCGAAAAGCTCGGTTACAAACTGCGCGAAAGTCAGCTTGCAAAGGTTCCGTATACGCTCGTTATCGGAGACAAAGAAGCAGAAAACGGCTGCGTTTCCGTCCGTAAGCGCGGTGTCGGAGATATTGGTTCTTATTCTATTGCTGATTTTGAAGCAATGATTAAAAACGACATCGCAACCAAAGCCATTTGGTAATATACTTTCAACATAACAAAACCTCCGCATGTACTAATAACGTGCGGAGGCTTTTCATGTTATTTTGTTATTATTTACCGGTAGTTACCTTAATTAAGCGCAAGAATATACTTTTCCGGCCGTTGGTTTTATTCCTTTATATTGCATCATTTCAGAGACGGTAACAAGCTGATAGCCTTGCTTAACAAGCCACGGAACAATAACCTGAGCCGCGTTGCCGGTTGACGAATAAAGGTCATGCATCAAAACGATTGAGCCGTCCTTAACGCTTGATTTCACGCTTGCAATTACTCGCGCCGTGTTTCTGTGTTGCCAGTCAAGGGCATCAACCGACCATCCGATAAGCGGATATCCGACAGTGTTTCTGACTTTGCTGTTAACCGAACCGCCCGGTGCGCGAACTATTGACGCGCCCTTTCCGGTTACCCTTTTTATTGCTCTGTTTGTATCCTCAATTTCAGAGGTAATCACGGAAGCGGAAGACGCGGTCAATATTGCGTGGTTATATGTATGATTTCCAATTTCACAGCCGAGATTGACAGCTCTCCTAATGCAGTCGCCATACGTTGAAACTCTTGAGCCAACAACAAAAAATGTTGCCTTGGCGCCGTATCTTTCAAGAACATCAAGAATCTGATTTGTAACAGGTCTGTATGGACCGTCATCGAAGGTCAGTGCAACCATTTTCTTCTTCGGGTCAACTCTTCTGATTTTCTCACTCGGTGAAAAAGCACCAACTGCACCAGAGTTAATATATGCACGAACTTTGTAATGAACAAACTTGCCCATCGGAGCCTTTTTATCGGTATACGTTAATGTCCCGACCTTACGTCTTGCAATACGCTTCCATTCTTTCTCACCCTGTATTTTACGAAATACGGAATAATTTCCGTTGCCTGCAACGGCACTCCAAGAAATGCTGATTCCTTTCTTTGCGCATTTCAAAGAAATACTTTTTGGTGAGCCGACAAAGGTTTTTTCAACAGCACTACCCTCGCGCACAGACATGACATTTCCAACTGATTGCCGTATCTGGTAAATATATTTGACACCGCTTTGAGCTTTTTTGTCAACAAAGCTATTTTTGTTACCTGATACTGTGCCTATACGGTGCCATTTATCACTGCCGGGTGTTTTGCGGTAAATCCTTGATTCTGTGATGTTATTATATCTGGTCCAACGAAGTTTGACGCCTGCTCGGACGTTTTCAACGGATTTAATCTTTGGCGAGGCAACAAATGTATTTGATCTTTTAACGGCGCTGCCGTCACTTTTGATGCCGTTACAAACAGCCTTGAGTGAGTAAGTGTATGTTACCGAGTGCTTAACCGAGCTGTCGATATAAGAATCAGTGTCGGCCGCGCGAATGTCCGCAAGGCGTTTCCAAGCGGGTGAGCCGCTTCTTTGCCTGTAGATTATATATCCGTCAGTCTGGCTGACCGTTTTCCACTTAATCATAAGACCCTGCTTAACATTGCTTACAGCAGTAATTTTAGGTGCATCAGGCTTTCTGCCGACTGCCGCCACGGAAAAAACCAGACCAACGGAAAGAAGCGAAAACAACAGTATAAACAGTAATAGCCTAAAACTCTTTTTCATTCTTTACACTTCCCTGAATGTTAAAATCCTCTTGATGAACCTCCGCCGCCAAAGGAGCCGCCGCCCCCGGAAAAGCCGCCGCTGCTTTCTCCGCCAAAGGAGCCGCCACCGAAGCCACCGCCAAAAAATCCGCCTCTATATCTCCGGCCGCGCCTGCGCAGTCCGGGGAAAAGCCTGAACAAGACAACGCGGAAAAGTGTCAGAAGAACAAATATAACGAGAATTACAACAGTGAGTATATTTTCGGCTTTTTCACTGATTGACCCGTAATCGTCAACCGGTTGATAATCACCTTCCGGTTCCATGCCATATTCAATGTATACTTCATTCACAAGAGAGTTATAAACGGCTGCAAGACCCTTTGAAAATTCATTCTTTTTAAAATAATCCATACCGTAAGTATCAAGTATGCGTCCGGTTTTACTGTCCGGAAGCGCACCTTCAAGTCCGTATCCGACTTCAATTCTGACTTTGCGCTCAGACACGGCAAGCAGCAAAAGAACGCCGCTGTTGCTTTCCTTGTCACCGATGCCCCATTCGCGCGCCATATTTAATGAATATGTTTCCAAGTCACTCCCGCCGAGGCTTGAAACGGTTGCAACAACAACCTGAGCTTTGCAGGATTTATATAGCTTTTCGCCTTGGTTTTGCATTGTTCTTCTATCCGACTCGGAAATAACATTTGCAAAGTCATTAACAAAGAAGTCTTTTGTCGGTTCAGGTATATCAAGCGCAGAAGCAAACGGCAAAAGCATCAGAATGACGATGCAAACGGTTGCCGCTAACGAAAAAATCTTTTTCATTTTTTAAAACTCCACATTAGGCACGGTCTGAGCCTCATCACTCGCTGCAAAGAATGCCGCCTTTTCAAAGTTAAACATACCGGCAAGAATATTCTTCGGGAATGTTTTAATCATTGTATTATAGCTTTGAACGGCCTCGTTATAATCCTTACGTGCAACGGCAATTCTGTTTTCCGTTCCTGCAAGTTCATCCTGGAGAGCAATATAGTTTGAATTTGCTTTAAGTTCCGGATAAGCCTCCGTGACGGCATTAACCCAAACGGAAATTGCCTTGTCAAGCTGGTCGCTTGCTTGAGAAAGGCTTTCTGCGTCTGCCGCCTTGGAAACCGAGGCTCTGGCCTGAGTAACGGCAGTCAGCGTTTCCTGCTCATATTTTGTGTAACCTTTAACCGTTGCAACAAAATTCGGAATCAGGTCGGCTCTGCGCTGAAGCTGCGTCTGGATATCAGCCTGCTTTGTTTCAACATTGGTCTGTGCTTTAACAAGTGTATTATATCCACCGGCAAAGAAACCAATAATAAATCCGATAACCACAAGAACAGTGAGTATTACTATGGGCAATTTTTTACTTTTCATTTTAAATACCTCCTATAATAAGGCTATTATATAGCATTTTTTCAAAAAAGTCCACTGAATAACAAAAACGTAATTTTTAAATTAATGCTAAAAAAGTCCCGATTAAGGGACTGGCAATTTTAAATGTGCAAATTTTCAAACTCCAAGACAGCTGTCGCTCTTTTTGTTGCTTTTCAAAAACACGGTGAGTGTTCCCTTGTTGTCGCAGCTTGCAAGAAGAATTTGACTCAGGTCAGTATGCTGCTGATTTTTCAGCTGATTGCGAAGCCACGTTCCATCCTTGCCAATCATAGAGAGGCTTTTTTCAATCACCTTTCCGTCAATAATAACATTAGCAACAAGCTCATCCTGAGTAACGGAAATTTTCATATCTTTCGGCGTTGCAGGTCTGTCCTCCGATACCGGAAGAAAGCTGACTCTGCCATTTGGTTCCATTATTGCCGTGTCAATCTGCGTAATATCAAAATATCCGTTATTTCTGCATTTCATCAGAAATTCATTGACATCCAGGCGAGATTTTTTAAAGCCTTCATAATAAAGGCGTCCGTTTTTCATTAGAACGGTTGGATTGCCGACAATGATTTTTCGCATAGTTATTGATTTATCGGTAACCAAAGCAACAAGTATTGCAAAAACGCCGTAAACGGCCATTGCAACAAGTATCTCGCCGATTTCGTCCCTTTCACAGGTTGCAAGCTCCGCCGCAATGGATCCGATTGTTATCCCGTTGATATAATCAAAGAGACTGAGTTCAGAAAGCTGCCTGTATCCGATCAGCCGGGTTATTAAAAACAAAACAACCACAGATAAAATCGAAGTCAATATAACTTGAACATATGACATAGAACTTCCTTCCTTTCGATTCTATTCATTTGCTCAATGAGACATTTTATTCACTGTATAATTTTTCACATTCACGGAAAAAATATATGCGGTGATACAATGGAACGGTTTTTATGTATTTCAATCGGATATCTGTTTGGAAACTTTCAAAGTTCATATATCTTTGTCCGAATATTCAGAAATCAGGACATAAGAGATATCGGCTCAGGAAATCCGGGAACAATGAATACTCTTCTTAACGTCAATCAAACTTTAGGTGCGCTTGTTCTCTTCTGCGATATGCTCAAAACAATTATACCGTCAATAATTTGCACAATAGTATTTCCCGATGTTGAAAGCATTGATGCCGTTGCGCTTTGCTCGCTCGGTGTATTTCTCGGTCACTGCTTTCCGTTTTGGCTTTCTTTTAAAGGCGGAAAAGGGGTTGCTGTTGCCGTTGCTTTTGCGCTGACGATTGATCTTCGAGTTTTTCTTATTTCTGTAATTATTGCCGGAGTGTTCGGCTGCCTTCTTAAATCCGCGACCTATGGCTCATATACCTTTGCAATTATGCTTTTTGTCTGCGCCGTTGACTTTAACCACAGCCTGATTGTGATACTCTGTGCTCTCATTCAAAGCATCGGAATCGCGGTTCTTCATGTTAAGCAAAAGCCGATTCCAAAAAGCATAAGAAACTGAAAAAAGCCGCCCGTAAAAAACGGACAGCCTTTCAAATTCAATGTTTTACTTTTTGAGCAGATATGTTCTTGTTTCATAAGGCTTGGTCATGAAGCCATTATGAATAACAGGATTACTTTCATAGTTTGAAAGCACCAGCTCGGCTTTGCTCATATCAAAATCTTCCGGCGCGCGAAAAGCAATTTCTCCGTCTGAGAACGAGTTGATAACAAGCATTTTGTCGCCTTGATATTCTCTGACATAGGCAAAAATACGCGGACAGGTTTTAAGCATCCTGAACGAGCCAAACTTAACAATATCGTTCTCTTTACGGAACTTAAGAAGCTTACGATAGTAATTGAGAATCGAATTTTCATCCGCTTCAGCCGCTTTTACATTAATCTGTTTATAATTCGGATTGGTATAGAACCATGGCTTACCTGTTGTGAAGCCTGCATTCGGACTGTCATCCCACTGCATTGAGGTTCTCGCGTTGTCACGCGCTGCCCTGTGGCATACCTTGAGAAAATTCTTCTCTGAGAATCCGAGTGCCTTAAACATTTTGAAGTTATTGATTGTTGAAACATCTTTATATGTTTCAAGACTGTCGATTTCCTTTGCATTGGTCATTCCGATTTCCTGACCCATGTAAATGAACGGCGTTCCGCTTTGAAGGAAGCACATTGACGCAAGCATCTTTGCGCTTTCAACACGGTATTTTTCGCTTCCGTAACGGCTGACAACTCGCGGCTGATCGTGGTTTTCAAGATAGAGTGCATTCCATCCGCCGCCCTTAGCCATCTTTTTCTGCCACTTTGCAAAAACATTTTTAAGGTGACCCGGTCTGAACGGAGTCAAAAGCCAGTTGGTAACAATGTTGTCTGCGCCCATATGCTGGAAGTGGAACATCATATTGAGTTTCTGATCCTTGTTTTCCGCGATGAATTTCATTGCGGTCTTGGGAGTCATCATGGGCGCCTCGCCGACTGTCATGCAGTCATATTCATCAAGCACCTTTCTGAACTCGCCGAGATATTCCTGAAGATGCGGTCCGCTCTTGTAATGCTCAATACCTGTAGCAACAGGCAGCGGGAATCCGTTCGGCAGACCTTCAGCTTTGGAGATAAATGTGATAACATCCTCTCTGAAGCCGTCAACGCCCATATCAAGCCAGAAGCGCATGATATCTTTTACTTCTTCACGAACCCTCGGGTTATCCATGTTGAGATCCGGCTGTTCCTTTGCAAAAACATGAAGATAATACTGTCCTCTTTCCTTGCAATACTCCCAAGCTTTTCCCTGGAAAGTTGAAAGCCAGTTATTGGGAGGCTTCTTGCCGTTTTTGCGGCCGTCACGCCAAATATAATAATCGCTGTATTCATTGTTGCGGCTCTTGCGGCTTTCAAGGAACCACTTGTTCTGGTCGGAAGTGTGGTTAACAACAAGATCCATTATAACCTTAAGGCCGCGCTTATGAGCCTCATCAAGAACGGTTTTGAAGTCCTCAAGCGTTCCGTATTCGGGGTTGATGTTTTTGTAGTCGGCGATATCGTAGCCGTAATCCTTTTGCGGTGACGGATAAAGCGGTGAAAACCATATTGCGTCAACGCCGATGCTCTTGATGTAATCAAGCTTTGAAAGGATACCCTTGAGATCACCGATTCCGTCTCCGTCTGAGTCGCAGAATGAACGCGGCCAGATTTGATAAACGGACATTTCCTTATACCACTGTGATTTTGCCATAAAGCATTTCTCCTTTTAAAACAGCAAGTTGATAGATTATTTTGTTTTTGCGGCTTTTCTCTCTTCAATTTCTGCAACCATTTCTCTCTGCTTTTTTTCGGTAATCTTATAGAAGAACATGGGAATAATTGTTCCGACCATGCTGATTGCGCCGGCAAGAATGAGAATGTTCCAAAGAAGGGATTCGCCCTCCGGAGAGATTGCCGGGGTAGCCTTCGGATTAATGCCGGCCCAGCTGTATGAAAATACGCCAATGAAGGCACCGATAGCCATACCGATTTTGTTGATGAGAGTCTGCATTGCAAAGCAAATACCCTCGGCTCTTTCACCTGTTTTCCATTCAAGATAGTCAACGGTGTCACCGATCATTGCATATGTAATGATGTTGTTGACACCCTGGGGAATGCCGAGAAGCACAAGGCCGACTGCGCAGAAAACAAGCTTCCATGGTGCATCGTAACCAACAAAGTACATTGCAAACATTACAACTGCGCCGAGAATATGAACATAGATATATGACCACTTTTTTGTGAATTTCTTGCTCATCCAAGGAACAAGAACGGAAGCAACAAGTCCGCCGGGAACAACAAGCATTGTTATCAAGCTGAATAGGCCTTCGTTTTTAAGAACGTACTTTGCAAAATAAAGACCGCCGGTATAAGCATAAACCATTCTTGCGCCACCGAAAATGCCCGAAAGAACAATGAGAAGAAGCTGCTTGTTCTTGAAAAGAAGCTTGATGTTGTGGCAGAATGATGGCGGCTCTTCGGTTGATGTGAAGCGCTCCTTTGTGTTCTTGAAACCATAGAAGAACATCGGAATTGCAATAACAACCAAAACAGTGGCACAAATGAAATATGTCCATTTGAGGGTATCGGCGTTTTGCTGGATGTACTGTGAAAGGACTTCGCCGTTTTCGTCCCTGTATTTTGCTGTAACGGCGTTTGTGATAATCGGAACAAAGACTGTAACAATACCTGCGCCGAGCGTGCAGACAAGGCGGGCAACGGTAAGAATCTTTCCTCTGACTTCGGTGTCATTGGTCAGACAGGTTGAAAGTCCCCAATACGGAACGTCAGCAACGGTGTAAACCATTGACCAGATTACATATACGATTGAAATAATGACAAAAGTTGCTTTTGACTCAGACTTGAAGAACGGGCAGAAGCAGACGATTGTTGAAATTGCAATCGGAATTGCCATCCACTTAAGGTAAGGCCGGCACTTACCCCATTTTGTTCTTGTTTTGTCAACAATACTGCCCATTATAGGGTCGTTAAAAGCGTCATATATTCTTGTGAAAAGCATAAGGAAAGCAACAGCCATGGCACCGTCAACGGTTTTCCAAAGTGTACCCTTGGGTACCGCGCCGAAAAGGAGCGCATCGGTCATAAATATGGTGAGATATGAACCGATAATCGTGCAGATAAAGTTCTGACCGAATCCGGCAACGCTGTATGCGATGGCCTCTTTCGGCTGAACACCCCTTCCGGGTGTTGTTCCGAAAAGCTTGTGTAAAAATTTGCTGTTGTTCATGATATCCTCCTAATGACAATTTACTTTTTCTTTGTCAATGTTTCCTGTTTTGAGTCTTGTTTGGTCTCCTTTTTTGAAGCTTTCTTCTCCTGCTTTTTCAGAAGCTTTTCGGCAACAAGTTTTTCTTCGTATTTCCTCTTTTCCGCCTCCTTGCGAAGATTTTCTTCTTCTTTGAGTTTCACTTCTTCTTCGGCTCTGAGCTTTGCGGCTTCATAGCCCTCAAGTATTTCATCAAAGCGTCCGTAGTTTTCACGCTGAGAAATAAGCTTTTTCGCCTCAAGATATGGCTTCACGGCACGGTTATAATAGGCGTGCTTATCCATTTCGGCTTTTGAAAGCTTTTCGGCCTCTTTGCGCTTTATCTTTTCCTCTTTAATCTGATTGTCAAGATTATTGAGCTCTTCTTTTGAAAGAGTATGGTTCTTTTTGCCGTTGTGCTTTGCAAAATAAAGCTCCTTCAGCCTTTCATCACAAGCATCCTCCGCATTAAAGTAGCCTTCAAGAACCGCAAAATTCGGAGCAATGAGCTCTTGCTTTCTGTCAAAAAACTTGTGATAGGCTGAATATGCACTTTTTTTGCTTCTTGCAATACCGAGCATAAACTCGCGATATTCCTTCTCTTCCTTACTCTTTTTTGGAAGAGCTTTTGCCGCTTTAATCTCTTGCTTGACATTGTTGCGGTCATAGCCAGCAACGGCCTTCTCGCCTTGAGATAATATTTCATCACAATAAGAGGCCATCCTCGTGTATATCCCAGTGGAAAATTTATCAATTTCACTGCAGACAAATTTTGAAATTTCAATTTCGTTGTTTTGCGCAAGAGCATCCCTATACTTTTTCTTAGCTTCCTTGCGCTGTTCCCTATCTTTAATTGATTTATAATCTTTTTTTGAAACAACTGCCGACTCAAGCTCACAAAGCTCACGCGCTTTACGGATTATGTCAATCGATTCAACAAGGTCTGCATCTTTGATTGAACCGTTCGTGAAGTCTTCAAACATTGCGCGGATTTTAAGAACGCGAACAACACTTTTTTGCTGATTCTCAGAAAAATCATACCAAAAATACGGTATAACATTCATGAGCGCGCCGATTGCCGAAAAGATTATCAGGATATGAACAAGGTTCATGAGAATGTTGGTATCATAAAGAGCCGAGTTCGGATTGATATAGCTGTTTTGGCCTTCCATCATCTGCTCTGCAAGGATCGTTGCAATGGTTTTTCCTCCGGGAAGAACACGGTTGAGAACCTCGGGATTGCTTGTGACCTTTTGAGCCATTGACTCCGTAAGTCCTTCCTTTTCATAAATTATCGGAAGAACGGAAGAAGTAATAAGGGTAATTATCATTCCTATCGTTCCAACCGCGGAAAACATACCGTCAATTCTTTCGCCCGTTTTATATTGCTGATAGTCCCTGATATCCGCCTGAATTGCCGGATTAAGAATCAATGAAAATGAGCTCATAAATGAATTAAGGAACATCAACATCAAGACATACCAAATTGTCTTTTTGTCAAGTTGCGCCGTTGCCGGAAGAAGGAGTAAAATAAAGAGAATGTTGAAAAGGTTTGTCACAACCAAAAGTCTTTTCTTGCCCCACTTGCGAATAAGGAACGGTGCAAGCAACATGCTCCACAACGAAGCGTTACCATAAATAGCCGTGATCAAACCATACTGGGTTCCATTACAGCTTCCGCCGTAATTATAAAGCCAATACATGATGTTTGAATACGCAAGCTCAAGAAAGCCAACCCAGGTCGCAAGCGAGATTATCCAAAAATACTTGTTATGCATAACCGCTCTGAGGGCGTCAACAAAGCGAATTTGAACAACATGAGTACGCGCCTGAACAATTTTTTCTTCCGTATATTTATAGACAATAATGCACAGAAGAATCCCAATAACAGACAAAATCGGGTAAAGAAGACGATAAACACGTATATCGCTTTGAAGCGTGTGAAAAACCTTATCCGCAATGAGCGGAGTTATGAGGTTAATGATGGTTGGAGCAAGAGAGTAAACAACGCTCTTAATTGAGGCTACGTCAGCCCTTTCCTGTGAATTCGGCGAGAGAACATGAACGAGGTTCTCATAAGCATCATAAAAGAAATTATAAAAGAAGAACAGAAGAAGGTTAAAAAACAAAATTGTTGCACAGCGTGCAATATATGCAGTGCTCTTTCCAAACAGCATTTCCCCGGCGGGAAAAATCTTGTCATATATGTTGTATGGAAACCAAACCATAATAATACTCAGCAATGCCGTTGGAACTGCCATTGTTAAAATATATGGTCTGTATTTTCCGGCTTTGTTTCTTGTGTTGTCAATTATATTGGCTCTGATACCTGTAAGCGGAATGTTGGCAAGAACACAGATGACATACATTATGTACATATCGGTAGGTCCAACGCCCAAAGTACTCGTTAAAAGAGTATTAGTGGTTGCAAACATACACGCTGTTCCGAGCGCAATAATGCAATACGCACCAATGCCGCCTCCGGAATAGGCGGCAATTTCTTTAAATGTCATATAACGCTTCGGCATTGGGTCATTCCAATACAACGAAACGTCACGAATCAGACCTTTAACTTTCTGTTTAACTTCCATTAAATCCCTCCGAAAGATTTATAAGGAGAGCCGCAGCTCACCATAACAGTAATAATACCACAACTTATATCAAAATTTCAACAAAATACGCATTATTTTCAATAATATTTTTGTTTATATTCCGAAAATAATATACATTATATATAGGCTGCAAAATTTAGTTAGCATTATGTCTCATATTAGCAGTACATATAATTGTGAAATTGGCCATTTTGAATTTAAAAGCCCCTGATATATAACTTGTTTATAACACCTTGAGCAACTGTGATAAAATTAATATTTTGGCCATACAATTTACATTGTTTTGTCCATTTTTTTCAAATTTTGCGCTTTTCTCTTGCAAATTCGAAAAAATATGATATAATACCATACGAAGCTGCTATGTCATCAGTTGGATTAGTGCAATTTTCAGGATTTGAGCGCAGCCGAAAACCAAAGGGAAGGTGCAATAGACCGGATGAACGAAAAAGACCTCAAAAAACTCAGCCGACTTGAGCTGATTGATATAATATATGAACTTCAAAAGCGCCTCATTGAATCGGAAAAAGAAGCGGCTGCATTGAAAGACAGGCTTAAAGACCGTGAGCTGCGCATCTCATCATCGGGATCGATTGCGGAAGCCGCAATCAAGCTCAACGGCGTTTTTGAATCCGCCCAAGCTGCCGCCGACCAATATCTTCAGTCGGTCTGTATGACAAATTCCGATATCAAAGAGAAAATTGAAGCAGCGGAAAAATATAAAAACGACCTTATTGAGGCGGCGAAGAACAAGGCCATTGAGCTGCTCACGGCGGCCGAAATCAAGTCTCAAAAAATTATCAACGATGCTGAAAAAACAGCAATGAAAAAATATAAGGATTTTGAAAAAAAGGCAACCGAATTTATCGGCCTTCATGACGAACTTAAAACGCTGCTAAAAGGGATAGATTCTTGATGCATAACAACAGTCATTCTCCAATCGAGCTTCCGACTCTTCAACAAATTGAAACAGAGCGCAAGAGGCTTCAATATAAAAGGAAATATAAAAGGACACTGACAAGCACAATAGCGGTTTTGCTTGTTGTTGCGGCGCTTGCAATTCTTGTTGCAACACTCTGGATGCCGGTTTTAAGAATTTACGGTTCATCAATGGTTCCAACTCTTGAGGACGGTCAGATTGTTATCACGGTTAAGAGCACAGACTTTAAGGCCGGAGATATCGTTGCCTTTTACCACGGAAACAAACTGCTTATTAAAAGATATGTTGCAGGCCCGTCCGATTGGTTCAATATTGATAAAGACGGAAACCTTTATATTAACAATGTTCTCCTTGATGAACCGTATATTACGGATAAAGCATTAGGTGAAACCAACATTAAACTCCCCTATCAGGTTCCGGACAAAAAGTTCTTTATGATCGGTGACAACCGCAGTGTTTCAATCGATTCACGCAACACGGCGGTCGGCTGCATTGACGAGGGTCAGATTGTTGGGAAGGTTGTTTTCAGAATCTGGCCATTCAAAAATTTTGGTCCGGTTAATTAATTCTTTTAACCATTAAAATATAAATTAAGAATATAAATTAAATTATACATTTTCCACAGGTTAGGAGGTGACGATTGTGCAAAACAAAGTGACAGGTAAAGTCAAAGAATATCTCAGTGAGCATCTTCAAAAAAAGCGTTGGCAAAGTGTAATTATTGTTCTTTCATGCATTGTTGTGTTTTGCACAACATATGCGCTTATCATTCCGGCGTTAACAATGACAAAAGAGCCTGTTTGCGGCCTTGAAGAACATATTCATGACGACTCCTGCTATGAGACGGTTTTCATCGCCGGAAAACTTGACTGCAATTTCAAAGCCCACACTCACACCGAAGACTGCTATGATGAAAACAGTAACCTTGTCTGCAGCTATGCCGATTATGTTATCCATGAGCATGACGAAAACTGCTATGATGAAAACGGAAGGCTCGTCTGCACTCTTCCTGAAATTAAAGAGCACGTTCACTCCCCTTCATGTTTTGAAGAAGAAACTTCATATATCTGCGCCCTCGAAGAGAGCGAAGGACATGAGCATAACAAGGATTGCTATGGCGAAAGCGGAGAACTGACCTGCACTCTTGAGGAAAGCAAAGGTCATACTCATACCCAAGACTGCAAAACAATCGAAAGCAAACTTGTTTGCAAAGAGAAGGAAGTTGTTTTCCACAAACACACAGATGAATGCTATACGGGCAAAAAACTGACCTGCGGAAAGCTTGAGGTTCTGCGTCACAATCACGATGAAAGCTGCTTCGCGGAAAGCACGACCGAAAAGAAGCTCATTTGCACCAAAGCAGAGCATCAGCACGATGAGGTTAAGTGCTATCCCGATGAAGAAGTTGAAAGTGCATATATCTGCGGCTTCACCGAGCACAAACACAGTGATAACTGCCGCGATAAAGACGGAAACCTTGTTTGCAATGTTCCGGAGCATGAACACACAGAAAAATGCAAGGCAGAAAAATCAAGCATCCCAGCAACCGAGTCGGTATTCTCGCGCAGCTTTAACTATGAGGACAAAGAGCTTTCAATGGTTGTTACGGTAGACAGTGAGAATGCGCTTTCGGACGGCGTTGAGCTTGAGGTTTCTCCCATCAACAAAAATGGTGATGACTATAAAAGATTCGCCGAATTCAATCAAATAGATGGCGGCAGCAACAGCGACAAAATCATTGCCAAAAACATATCTCTCACTGAAAATGGAAGAAAAATCGACCCCACATTTCTTTCCATAACGGCAAAGGTTATTATCAAAGACGCCGTTTTGAAACCTATCAGAAAAGAGTTGAACTCGCTTGAAAATGCCGCACCCGAGGCTGAAATCGGTATCGTTCTTTCCTCGTTTTCTGAGGATGAAAACAATGCAGTCAGCGCGGCGGAAAGCACCGTCATTTCGCCTGACGAAAAGGCTCCGGCGCTTACCGTTCCCGTTCGGAGCGGAACAATCGCTATGGTTGCAGCACCGAGCGCAAATCCAACCTATAAGGTTCAGTATTACGCAAATATCGACCGTTTTGCAACAAGCGGCAATGTTTCCTTTGACGTTTTTGATACCCGCAAATCAAACGGCGGAGCATTGCCGAAAAACAATGCAGCAAACAAAATGACAAAGGTTTATCTTGAGTCTACAGGAAGCCGCACCAACTTAAACAACGGAGTTCAAACAGAAGTTTATAACTTCAAAACAGTAAAGGAGTTGACCGAAATTTTTTCTTCCGAGAGCTTTGAGTATATCAAAGCTCCCAACACCATGTACATGGACAAACTTTCGGAAAACAAGAACTACTCTCTCAATGAGGTCTGGATTTTGAAGGACGGAAAGTCTGAAGAAAGCATGAATAAGGCCGACTGGGATGTTTATACCGATCCTTCGGCAATTCACTTCACAAACCGCAGCGCCGCCGCAAAGGAAAATGTTCTTTATATCACAGACAGCACAAGGATAAGGCTAATTTATGATATAACCACCGAAAAATATGACAGCACAGCGACATTTTACGATTATGACATTACAAACGGCAAAGATCCGAATACCGGCAGATGGCGCAGTGGAGCGACAGGCATCAATTCAAGCACAAACTACGAAAAAAGCCGTAACGGAAAAACAACTTGGGCAAGTCACGCTGACGTCCTCGCCTTCGGCAACCGAAACTGCGGAACCGGAATGGGTGGTTGGAAGTTTGATAACCTTGTGCTTAATGCGCATAGCGGAAACCGTGTCAATAAAGGCTGCAACTTCGGTATAGCCAACAGCCTTTCAAACGAAAAAATTGTATACAATGAGTGGATAGTTGCACCTAACCTTTTCAACGATGGCAGCGCAGCAGGAAAAACAACCTATGAAAACAGCAAGCTCACCTTCAATCGTGAGGGCGACACATATTTGCTTGCTTCCGCAACGGTCAACGGCATCGGAAGTGTAAACAATCTCAACGATTTCTTCAACCCGTCGCCAACAAGCTCAATAACATATACCAATATATTCACCAATGACTTTTGGCCGCTTGACCGTGCAACAAAGCGTACTGACAATAACTTCGGAAAATATAACAGCAAGGTTCCGTTTTTTGGTATTAAAGACAATGATGGAACGAATTTTTCGGCTTCCGCAACAATTAATGGAATCTTTCCCGACAGCGATGACGGCAATGCGCACAACTGGTTTTTCGGAATGCACTCGGTTATTGAATTTAATATCACCGCTGACTATGTCGGCCCACTTGAATATTTCTTCTACGGAGACGATGACCTTTGGGTTTTCCTTGACGACAAGCTAATTTGCGATGTTGGCGGTGTTCACTCCTCGGTTGGCGAGATTGTTGACCTTTGGGATTACCTTGAAAAGGGCGTTGCAGGAAAACATAGGCTGACAATTTATTACACTGAGCGCGGAGCCTCCGGCTCCTCATGCTATATGCAGTTTACTCTTCCGAACGTCAGCGGAAAAAACATTGAACAGACAACGGATAATCTTACGGTTAAAAAGACCGTTATTGACGGAAACAGTACCGATGAATTTAAATTCAGAATCCGCTTTTATGATGAGAACGGAAGTACGATACTTGATGACTATGCCTATACAAAGTTCAATGCGGACGCCACCCCTGTCGGTAATGAAATTATTGTCTGCGATGGTGACACATTTACCCTCAAGGACGGTCAGTATATCATTATCAAGAACCTGCCCATCGGAATCAAATATAAGATAAGTGAGATGACTCCGGCCAACTATACCGTTACATCAACGGTTAATGGCGTCACCTCTTTGAGCAAAGAGGTCAATGGCTCAATCTCCAAAAATGTCAATAACTCTGTTTTGTTCACCAACACGGGCAGCAGCTCGGCAGGATTTACGCTGAAAAAAGTTGACCAAAACGGTCAGCCTCTCGCCGGTGCAGCCTTTTCGGTCGCCAGCTCAGACGAAAGCACCATCGCCTTCCTTAAAAAGGACGAAGGAAGTTACATTGCTGCGAACAACGCCGGAGCTAAAATCATCTCCGGTGAGGATTATTACATCGTTCCGGTGAGTGCGGTAAGCCTTGCTCTCGGAAGAAGAAGCAGCGGTTCAAACGATCTTTACACAGCTGAGACGCAGCCCAACACCGGCTCTGATTCTCATAAGTTTAAAATCACAAAAACAAGTGACGGCTATTACACCGTTCAGTGCAGGCAAGGCGGCTATCTTGAACTTAAAGACAACTCGCTCGCCGCTGGCGCAGCGGTCAATGTTTCAACTGTCGGAAGTACCGTTGCGGAAAGTCGGAAATGGGCTTTTGAAAAGAATGGCAACGGAACTTACCGCATTCGCCCAATGGGTGCAGTTGAAGGCAATATGCTGCTTTCACTTGAGCAAAGAAGCCATCCTGCAAAAGCGGGAGAAAATGTTGATCTTCACAACGACAGAACGCAGGCGAACCTTGAAGAGCTTCAGGAGTGGTATGTTATTCCGGTCTCTGATATTTCAGCTCCGGTTGAAAGTGTAACGCAGCTTTCCGTTTCCGAAAGCGGAATGCTGACCGTTCGCGGACTTAAGCCGGGAACCTATACCGTTACCGAAACTGCCGCTCCGGACGGCTGCGCACTGCTTCCTGCAACCATTACAATCAGCATTGATAAAAACAGTAAGCTGACTCTTGAATCAAGCAGCGAGCTTGTTACGCTTGATCCAGACGGCGCAGTCATCAACGTCAAGAACAATTATCAAAAAAAGACGCTGACCATTCAAAAGGAGGTTAGAAGCCTTGATAACGCTGACACCTCCGGCGTAAATTTGTATAGCTTCAAGGTTGAATGGGCTGCGAACGGAGAAACCGGCTCTCAGGTTATTGATATTTCTAACGGCAAGTCGGAAACCGTTCCTGATATTCCGTACGGCGCAAAGGTGACTATTACCGAAACTTCGGCATCCGGTTTTTCTGTTGAATATTTTGAAGGCAATACGCTCATCGGAAGCGGTTCAGCCTGCGTCATTCAATCATTGAAGCAGGACGTTGTTCTCAAATGCGTTAACACCGCCCACCGGACTTTGAGCCTCAAGAAACTTGTCCGCAGTTCTTTTGAGTATACTTCAGAAAGTCCGTTTACCTTTGAAATTTCGTTCAATGATATTGACGGCAACGCAAAGACCGAGACTCTCAATGTTTCCAACGGTAAAACCGAAGTTTTAACCTCAATTCCCCGCGGCGCCGTTGTCACCGTTCGCGAGGTTAATGCTGCCGGCTTTGTTGTCTCTTATTCATTGGGCGAAACACCTCTTGAAAGCAATGCAGACGGCAGTGTAACATTCACAATGGAAGATGATGTTTTACTGAGCGCAACAAACACGGTTTCCGAATACACTCTTCCCGAAACCGGCTCCGCCGGAACACTATGGTTAACAATGGGCGGCCTGATTTTGATTGCAGGAAGTCTTTTGTTGGGACTCGGCTTGAGGCGCAAAAAAGAAAGGAGGTTTAGTTAAGCCTCTTTTCTGACGGCGAAACGAAGGAAGCAACGCCGAAAGCTGAATCCGAAAATTAAATTAATTTATGTCTAAATCGAAAGGAGTTAACAAAAAATGAAACGTACAAAATCAATTCTTGCCGTAATTCTTGCACTTGCTCTTGTGCTTGTCAGCGGCGTAGTCGCTTTTGCGGCCGGTGAAAAAGGCAGCATCACTATTGACAATGCTGTTAAAGGCCAGACTTACACAATCTATCGCATTTTTGACATTGCTGATCATACCGATGACTATACCGGTGTACTTTACACAGTCAATTCAAAATGGAATGACTTTTTCGCTGAAGGTGCAGAGGGCCTTAAATATGTTGAAAAAGGCGCAACCGGCTATGTTGCATGGAAAGAAGGAGCAGACGCTGCAGCATTTGCTCAAGCCGCTTATGATTTTGCCGTAAGCAAAGGCATTGCAAATGACGGAGAAAAAGCAGCAACAGGAAATGAAGTTAAATTTGATAATCTTGAACTTGGTTATTATCTCCTTCATTCCTCTCTTGACTCGGTTTGCTCACTTGACACAACAAATCCGGATGTTATCATTAAGGAAAAGAACAGCAAGCCGACCCTTGAAAAGGAAGTTCAGGAAAACTCAACTAATGAATGGGGCAAGACCAATGACGCCAACATCGGTGACACTGTTAACTTCAAAATCACAGTTACTGCCGCTGACGGTGCACCGATGAACTATGTTATCCACGATAAGATGAGTGACGGTCTCACCTTTAAAGATATTACCAGCGTTACAATCAACGGCACTGCGCTTACTAAAGACACAGATTACACAATTTCAACCAATTGTGATGACGGCTGCACATTTGAAATCAAGTTCAACAAGACTATTAACCCGAACGATGTGATCGTGGTTGATTATTCCGCAACTATCAATGCAAATGCAGTTATTAAAGGCGTTGGAAACCCGAACGAATCCTGGCTTGAATACGGTGACAAGAATCACACAGAAAGGTCCACAACTCGCACCTATGTCTGGAAATTTGATGTTTTCAAGTACACTATGAACGGTGAAGAAAAGAGAGGTCTTGAAGGCGCTGGGTTCAAACTTTACAAAGAAGTTGACGGCAAAAAACTCTATGCAAAAGTTGTCGATAACAAAATCGCCGGTTGGTCGGAAAGTGAGAGCGAAGCTTTCGTATTTGTATCCGCTGCTGACGGAAAGATTGAAATTGTCGGTCTTGACGCAGGTACCTATTACCTTGAAGAAACAAAGGCTCCGGCCGGATATAACAAGCTTGCCGCTCCGGTAAAAGTTGTTATCACCAAAGAGATCAACAATGAAACAAACGAAGGCACCGCAACCATTACTTATTCTTATAATGGCGGAGCCGAATCAACCGGAACAGTTAATGTTCTGAACAACATGGGTTCGGAACTTCCCTCAACCGGCGGCATCGGTACCACAATTTTCTATATTATCGGTGCAGTTCTTGTTGCAGCCGCAGGCATTCTCCTCATCACCAAAAAGCGCATGAGCAGAACGTCTGACTGATTATAATTTAAGCTAACCCCTAATGCAGACGGAGAGACTTTCTCTCCGTCTGCTCAAACAGCAGCAAGGAGAATTTTGCAAAAAAATGAAGAACAAACTATCAACAATTTTACTGTCTGTTGTCTTTTTGGCAGGACTGTCCTTGCTTCTGTATCCGACAGTGAGCGACTATTGGAACTCTCTGCACGCCTCAAGAGCGGTTGCGGAATATGATGAAAGCATCCGCAATCTTGATGAAGATAAATATAAAAAAATGCTCCTCAATGCAGCTGAATATAACCATGCACTTTCAAAGAGAGGAATTTCATTCACGCTTCTTCCAGAACAGAAAGAGCAATATGAAAAGCTCCTTGACGTTGGTGGAAACGGCATCATGGGATACATTGAAATTCCGAATATTAAGGTTTCGCTCCCGATATATCACGGAACGGATGATTCCGTTCTTCAAATTGCAATAGGTCATCTTGATTGGTCATCTCTCCCTGTTGGCGGCGAAAGCACACATTGCGTCCTTTCCGGCCACAGAGGGCTACCCAGTGCAAAGCTTTTTACAAATCTTGACAAACTCACCGAAGGCGACACCTTTGTTATCCGCGTTCTTAATGAAGTTCTTACTTATGAAGTTGACCAGATTCTGACCGTTGAGCCTCAGGAGGTTGAGTCGCTCGGAATTGAAAACGGAAAAGACCTTTGCACTCTTGTTACCTGCACACCATATGGAATCAATTCACACCGGCTTCTGGTTCGCGGTCACAGGGTTGCTACCGTTGACAACACGTCCGCCAGAGTAACATCTGACGCCATTCGCATTGAACCGCTTGTTGTGGCGCCCGTTGTTGCCCTGCCGATTCTTTCAGTGCTGATTATTGCCGTGTTCACTTTCGGTTCTAAGAAGAAAAAAACAAAAAGAGGTGGAAAAAAGTGAAAAATAAAATTGAACGCTTTGTCTCCGTTTTTCTTTGCGCTGTCTGCATAATCGCTTTCTCAAGCGTTGCCGGAACTGTCTTTGCCAAAGATAAAGCGAGTCTCACTCTTGAATTCATTGATGACGGGGAGCCGATCTCAGGCGCAGAATTTGAGCTTTATTATATTGCAAGCATTGACGAAAACGGAAAGTTTTCCTTTACCGATGAGTTTTCCGGCTACCCGGTTGATATTTCCGGCACTGATGCCGATGCGCTTAAATCCGCCGCTCAGGCTCTCGTTGGCTATATTAAGCGCGATAAACTGACCCCTATTGACAACGGTGCTACAGGCGGAAATGGGCTTCTTGTTTTTCCAACCGGTGAAAGCAATTTGGAAAACGGTCTTTATCTTGTTATCGGAAAATCTTTTGAAAAGGACGGCTATACCTATAAAACCGAGCCGGTTCTTATTACCCTCCCCTGCTATAACAGTGAAAACGGTTCATATATTTTTGATGTAACCGTTGATGTCAAGCACAGCAAAGATAAAAACGATGGCGAAACAACAGAGCGCAAGGTTATTAAGCTCTGGAAAAACGACAAGGGAATTGAAAAGCCAAAAAGCGTTACCGTTGACCTTTTGAAGGACGGAGATGTCTATGATACCGTCTCTCTTAACGCCGGAAGTAACTGGAAATATGAATGGAAGAATCTTCCGAAATATGACAATGACGGACTTGAAATTGACTGGGAAGCCGTTGAACGCAAAATAAATGATTATATCGTTTCCGTTTCATATGACGAGAATATAATAACGCTGACAAATGAATATGAGCCGGAGTTTCCGGATGGAAAAACAACAACACGCAGCGTTCAAAAAATCTGGGATGACAAGGGCTATGAAAATAAGCGTCCGTCTTCCGTTGAAGTTGAGCTTTTAAAAAACGGAAAGGTTTTTGATTCCGTTGAGCTTTCAAAAAGCAACAGCTGGAGTTACACCTGGGATGAGCTTGACAGTCTTGATGAAAACGGCGACTATATCACATGGTCGCTTAAAGAGCAAAATCTTTCTGATTACACCGCAAAAATCGAGCTTAACGGCTACACCTTCGTTCTGACAAACAGCTATAACAATCCGAAAATTCCCCGCACAGGCCTGCTTTGGTGGCCGATTATGATGCTCGCTGCCGGAGGAATGCTGTTTTTGCTCATCGGAATACTTTTGAAAAAGAGACGGGAAAATGAAGAAAAACAAAACTAACATTTTTATCATCATTGGGCTGTTGCTTTTGGCGGCAGCCCTGGTTTTAACCGGCAAAAACATCCTTGAAGAGCAAAGAGCTGAAAAGCTTTCAATAAGCGCAGCCGAAGAACTGATAAGTCAGATTGAGCCGCAAAAGAGCGAAGACGCCAAAAACCGAGAATCGGGAAGCACCCCTGAATACATTATAAACCCGGAGATTGAAATGCCGACAAAAAAGATTGACAGCCTTGACTACATCGGCGTTTTGCGCGTACCTGCGCTCGGCCTCAAACTCCCGGTGCTTAGTGAATGGAGCTATGACAATCTTACTGTCTCCCCTTGCAGATACAGCGGCTCGGCATATCTCAGGAACATGGTAATAGCGGCACATAATTACCGCAGTCATTTTGCACGCCTCAGAGCTCTTCAGCCTGGAGACAAGGTTCGCTTCACAGACGTTGAATCGAACCGTTTTGACTATGAGGTTGTTGAAACAGAAATTCTTCTTCCCGAACAGGTTGAAGAATTGAAAAGCGGAAACTGGGATTTAACTCTTTTCACCTGTACTTTTGGCGGTGAATACAGAATTACAGTCCGCTGCAAAGTTGCTGAAGAATAAACCTTTCAAGAATTATCACATACAAAACCGACATCAATGCAAAAGATTCGGGTAACGCCAAAAAGCTTTTAGGGGCATGGATTGAAACCACTGAAGCTTGCGGCATTGAACCTTTTAAAAAGTGTTCCCGTACAATGCGAAATTGGTTCTATGGCATCATCAATTCCTTTTATACCAAAATATTGTTTTACTACAAATCTCTTGTTTTAAACAATCAAGCAGCCGCCTGACGGCAACTGCTCTCTCATTTCCTTTTTACTTTTTGCCCCAACTATTGACATAGAGCCTGTAAAATTTGTCAAATTAATATTGAATAGCCGCTGTTTATCGCAAAGATAAGCAGCGGGTTTTGTCTGATTATTCAAATGCTTTCATGTCTTTTTCAAACAGCTGTTTTCTTTTAATAATGTAATAGTCGCTTTCATCCGCGCCTTTAAGGATTTCATCGGCAAGGAGAGATGGGTTGATGTTCGTTGTGCTTCCGGCAGGGAGAACAAGCGACAAGACCAAAACGCCTTCCTTTTCAAAAAGCGAATACTTTTTGATGTGGGGCAAAAGGTCAATATCCTTATAGACTTTCCGGTGGCCTTTTTTTCCAAGCTTTTGAACAACGAGTGAGTCCGAGGAAAGCAGCGCTTTAACTCGCTCTTCAAGCTTTTCTGCGCTTTCGGCAGTATAAAAAGAAATGTCAAAAGACGCAAAGGAGATGAACTTCGGGTCAAGAACAGGCTCAGTAACGCAGGTGATTGTTATCCCCTGCGGCACAGCCTTTGAAAGCGCGGCCATAACCTCGCTGTCTTTTATTTCACCCTCGATTCTGATATCCATTGCATCGTTCTCGCTCTCCATTCCGAGAGAAAGCGGAAGAACAAAGGTCATATACGGATGGGGGTTGAAGCCCTCGGTATACCAAAGAGGGATTTTTGAGCGGCGGATTGCGCGCGTCATTGTCCGCATTAAATCAAGGTGGGAGATGAAGCGCACATCACCCTTTTTTTCAAACCAGATTCTTACGCATCGCATCGCACTTTCCTCCGTTCAGTCTGTTGGCTCCGCAGCCGGCGCATTTTATGCGGCAATGCGGCGTTGTTTCGCTCTCATGAGCTTTTTTGTTTTCAGCAACAAGGAACTCCTTGCGGATTCCGTAATCAAGATGATCCCACGGGAGAATCTCGGTGAATTCACGCTTTCTTGAGGTATAAAACAGCGGGTCAATTCCGCACCGTTCAAAAGCTTCAAGCCACGTTTCAAACTTGAAGCTGTCATCCCAGCCGTCAAACTTGCAGCCGTGGCGCCACGCATATTCAATAACTGCCGAAAGCTTCCTGTCTCCGCGGGCGAAAACGCCCTCAAGGAAGCTGATTTCAACCTTATGATAGCTGACGGAAACCTTCCTTGTTTTAACGCAGGAGAGAAGGTGCGCCTGCTTTTCAAGCAGCATTTCCCTTGTGTCCTGCGGCTCCCACTGGAACGGGGTGAAAGGTTTCGGAACAAAGGAGGCAACGCTGATTGAAACCTGAACGCCCTTTCCTTTGGGCTTGTCCGGATTCTTATAAAACTCATCAACAACCTTTTGAGAAAGGTCGGCAATTCCGGCAACATCGTCCATTGTCTCAGTCGGCAGGCCAAGCATGAAATAAAGCTTGACCGCCGTCCAGCCGCCAGAAAACGCCTTGCGTGAAGTACGCAAAACCTCGTCCTCGGTAACATTTTTGTTGATTGCATCGCGCAGGCGCTGAGTTCCGGCCTCCGGTGCAAAGGTCAGACCGCTGCGTCTGACTTTGTTGAGTTTTTCCATAAGCTCGTTTGAAAAATTATCAACACGCAGCGACGGGAGTGCAATATTGATTTTTTCGGGTATTGTCCACGAAAGCAGTTTATCGAGCAGAGACTCAAGCTGAGTGTAGTCACTTGTGCTAAGCGAGGATAGAGAAATTTCGTCATAGCCGGTCGCGTCGCAAAGACCGCGGCACTGTTCGTTGATTGTTTCAGATGTTTTTTCGCGTATCGGACGATAAATAAAACCGGCCTGACAAAAGCGGCAGCCCCTTATGCAGCCGCGCAGAATTTCATGAACAACTCTGTCATGAACAACCTCAACAAACGGAACAACAAACTTTTCGGGGTATCTGACCTTGTCAAAATCAGAGACAATCTGTTTTGTGATTTTCTCCGGTGCACCGTCTTTCGGGGTAATGCTTTTTATTGTTTTGTCAGCGTTATACCGGACGTCATAAAGCGAGGGAACATAAAATCCGTCAAGCTTTGAAACGCGGCGGAGGAACTCCTCCTTTGAGCTTTTGTTTTTCTTGCATTCTTCAAGAAGGTCAAAAAACGGTTCATACATCTCCTCACCTTCGCCAAGGGAGAAAACATCAAAAAACTCCGCCATCGGCTCCGGATTGCAGGCACACGGGCCGCCGCCGACAACTATCGGAGTGAGGGCTTTTCTGTCTGCCGCCCTCACCGGCAGTCCGGCAAGGTCAAGCATATTGAGAACATTTGAAAAGGAAAGCTCATACATGAGCGTGAAACCGATGAGGTCAAAATTCTTGATTGCGTCTCCGCTTTCGAGCGCATAAAGGGGAATATCATTCTTCCTCATCTGCTCTTCCATGTCATGCCAAGGGGCAAAGACACGCTCGCACCAAACGTCCTTACGCTCATTCGCAATCGAATAAAGAATTTTCATTCCGAGGTGAGACATTCCGATTTCATAGGTATCAGGAAAGCAGAATGCATAGCGCAGCTTCACCTGCGTTTTATCCTTGACAACGGAATTGAACTCGCTGCCGATATAACGCCCCGGCTTTTGAACAAGAGGCAGGATTTTTTCAACTTCTTTGCTAACCATTAGTATCTCCGTTTCTTTAAAAATTAATGAGTTACTTGAATTCCAAAAACATTAAATATATACACACAGCCAGAAGGCTTGCATTAAAACCGAAAAAAATAAAATATAAAACGCAGAACACCGAAAAGGCACCAACCGTAACGCCGGAAACAGCGGACAGAACCTTCAGCGTTTTGAATTCGTTCAATCTTGGCATCAGGACGCAGTAAAGCGCATTCCACGCGTCAAGGCTATTTGCCGGCATGAGATTGAGTGTGGCAATGAAAACATTGACGAAAAAAAGCGCAGCAGCATCAAAGCTTTTTGAAAAACGCCAACTCAGAGCGGCAGCGGCACAGATTAAAAAATTCACAAAAACTCCGCCGAGCGCAACAAGCGCCTGCTTTTTGTAGCTTTGAAAAACGCTTTCGTCCTTTTCAATGCGGATTCCGAACGCGCCAAAGCTCACCGAAAGAAGGTTTTGAGAAAAAAGGAGCATCAGAAAAAGGTGGCCAAGCTCATGCGCCGCCGAAGAAAAAAAGCACATCAGCGCAATTCTTGAGTTGGACAAAAGCAGCATAAGTGACAAAACAAGAAAAAACGAAAAGCCGATTTTAAGCTTTGTTTTTCCGCAAACGACCGTCATCCCTTTTTAAGAATCGGGAGCGGGTCAAGGCGCGTTCCGTCCTTGTGAACCTCAAAATGAAGGTGCGGTCCCGTTGACCAGCCGGTGCTTCCAACGAGGGCAATGGTCTCGCCTTGACGGATCACGGCTCCCTCTTCGGCGAGTATTTTACTGCAATGGCAATAGAGCGTTTCCACCCCGTTCGTATGGGTGAGATAGAGATATTTTCCGCTCCTTGAATCTTCGCCAACCTTTCTGACCTTTCCGGAATAAGCGGCTTTGACTTTTGTTCCCTCGGCGGCCGCAATGTCAACTCCGGTGTGAAAGGTGTTGTTTCCTGTTATCGGATTTGTGCGGTAACCAAAGTATGAAGTATATGAGCCATTCACGGGACGCACAATCGGCGCGGTTGTTTCCACCTTGGAAGAGGTTGTTTTTTCTTTCAGCTTATAGCTTGTAAGGTCTTTTCCTCCGGCGTTTTTTGCAAAGGAAAGAGCAGTCTTTTTGACGGACGGCTTTTCTGTTGTTCTTTCGGCGGAAGTTGTTTTCGGCGCAGCGGTTTCAGTTTCGGAAGTTTCTTTTTCTGCCGCTTTTGACTCTTGAGTTGTTTCCTTGTTTTCCTTATCTATTTTATCGGCCTTATCGGTTGTTTTATTTTCACCTGACAAATCGGCCTCATCGGCTTTTGCGGAAGCTTCGGTGTGTTCTTTATCCTTTGAAAAGAGCTTAAAAACAGAAATTTCCGCCGGCGAGTCAATGTAGTCCTTAACGCTTTTGAGTGTGCTTTGAAAATCTCCGGACGATATTGACCAGTTTTTCAAAAGATTAAAATCATTTTTTAGATTCTGCGCCGCAGCGCCGCCCGATTTTGCCGTGAACAAAAGCGAAAGAACGGCAACAGCCGAAAGAATCACCTGACACAATGAGACGGAAAAAAGGCCGTCATCCTTTTCTTTTTTATTCTTATTTGCTTTTTTGTTCTCCTCCAAAGCCGTCACCGTTCCTTCCCGTGAAAAATCCGTACGGTAATAGCTATGAAATTGAAGGACAAAAAATGACTGTCATCGGTTAACTGAGCTCACCCAACCATTATTCTTCCCTCTGGAACAATTTCGCTGTCGCGTTCCTTGCGCGAGTTGAGAGAAATCACAAAGCACATCGGTCCGATTCGTCCGATATACATTGAAACAATCAGTGCCCAAAGGCCAATGGATCCGGCTTTTGCGGTCACTCCGGCGGTGAGTCCGCAGGTTGAAAAAGCGGAAACGGCCTCAAAAAGCAAATCCGTTCCATTCATCCCGCCAACATCCCAGGAGAGGACGCAGGTTGCAAGAAAAACAATGAGCATTGAAAGCGCCGCGATTGAAAGCGATTTTGCAACAACGGCGTGGCTGACGCGCTTTTTGAGGACAACGGTGTCCTTTCTGCTTTTCAAAACGGAAACAACGGTCATTACAAGAACGGCAAAGGTTGTTGTTTTGATTCCGCCGCCGGTTGAGCCGCTTCCGGCTCCAATGAACATCAAAAGCATCATTACAATTTTTGTCACATCGCCGAGCGAGGCAATATCAAGTGAGGCAAAGCCGGCTGTCCTTGCCGTTACGGACTGGAAAAGCGCAGCTATAATTTTTTGAGAAAGCGGGAGGTTTTTAAGCGTCTGCGGATTTCCGCTTTCAAAGGCAAAAACGCAGACAGCGCCAACAAGGATTAGTATTCCGGCAGTGATGAGCGCCGTTTTTGTGTGGAGACTCAGGCGGTGCGTTTTGCGGTAAGTGAGCAAGTCATAAAAAACATAAAAACCGATTCCGCCGAGGATAATCATCGCCATGACAACACCCATAACAAGGAAGTCTCCGTTATAGTTCACCATTGAGCCGAACTCTTTTTCAAGTCCGAAAAGGTCAAATCCGGCGTTACAATAGGCCGAAACGGCGGTGAACATTGAAATCCAGATGCCCTTTGCACCAAAGCGCGGAACAAAACGCAAACACAAAAGTCCCGTTCCGATAAGCTGACAGACTGCAGTTGTTGCAATGATTGTCCGCACAAGCGGCTTAACCTGAGAGAACATATCAAGGTTAGTGTATTCCTGAGCAAGGCGCATACTGCGCAAAGCGGAATGCTTTTTGAAGGCGAAAATGAAAAACGAGGCGAACGTCACCATACTTATTCCGCCGATTTCAATGAGAAGCAGAAGAACAACCTGACCGTATCTTGAAAGAGTAACCGCCGGGTCAATGAGCGTCAAACCGGTCACACAGACGCTTGACGTTGCGGTAAAGACAGCTTTCATGAAAGAAAGTCCCTTTCCGTCACGCGTCATGCATGGAAGCATCAAAAGAACGGTTCCGGCGGCAATCACAAAAAACACGCTCAGTGCGATTATCCGCATCGGGTGCAGTGGGCGCGGATTGTTCTTTATCCTTTCTGTTTTCAAGAAGAATACCCCCTTTTCCCCGGAAAAATTATTTTTCTGTTATTAGCGGTTATTAATTATATCATTATCTTATATATAAGTCAAAGATTTTTTCGCTATAAGGTTGACTGAGCTGACAAAACAATGCTATAATTTGTAAAAACAACCGGACTTTCATTGCCGGTAATTACCGAAAGGGAGAGTGTCAATGTTTCAGGATTTCAAATCCGACGGCTTCATGTTCATGCTCGCCGTTGGGATCGTGGTCTTTGTCATTGCTCAGTCGCTGTTCTTCATGATCAGAGCCGCCAAAAGGGGCAAAGAGCTGGGCATTACAAATGAGCAGATCAAAAACACAATCACATCAAGCGCGGTCTTTTCGATTGCGCCGGCGGTCAGCATCGCCATCACCGTTCTTGTTCTCTCGGTCGCCCTCGGATATGTTCTTCCGTGGATACGCCTTTCTGTCATCGGAGCCATTCAATATGAGGTTCCGGCCGCGGAGGCCGCGATTGAGGCGGCCGGTCTTTCCGGCGGTATCGGCTCGCCCGTCAGCGACCCGAAAGTCTTTGTTGCAGTCGCATGGGTCATGACCCTCGGCTGCCTTCTTCCGCTGTTCCTCATCCCCATAGTTCTCAAAAAGGTTCAGAAAAGCGTTTCCGGCGCCGTTAACAAGAACGCAAAATGGGCGGATCTTATGTCTGCCGCCGCGTTCATCGGTCTCATTGCCGCGTTCCTTTCAAGAGGTATCGCAGGCATAGGTGAGGTCAAGGTCAACGAGGCCGGAGAAAAGGTCAATGTTGTCATCGGTGACGGAGCAGGCGTTCTTTCAATCACGGCGATTATTTCTTCAATCGTCTTTATGCTCATTCTGACCTTCATCAACAAAAAGCTCAACGCAAAATGGCTCGAAGCTCTTGCAATGCCGTTAAGCATGATTCTTGCAATGGGTGTTGTTGTTCTTGTTTCAACCTTTGCGCCCGATCTTGCGGCGATTGAATGGAGGTATTAAAATGGAAACGATTAAAAAGAAAAAGTCATACATGGACTCCGTTCACTTTTTTGGGCGAATCTGGTGCGTTGCCGCAATCATTGTGCTTCTTGCAATCCCGGTTTTGATGTGCCTTCACCTCAAAGTCTGGCCGGACTGGGGCGTTGTCGGAAAAGGCTTTGCCTCCGTTGCAATTCTCTTTTATCCAACCGGAATCATTGAGGTTATCGCTTACGCTCCCCTGCTCGGTTCGGGCGGAACATACCTTTCCTTCCTCACCGGCAACATTGCAAACCTCAAGCTTCCCTGCGCACTCAACTCGATGGAAAACGCAAAGGTTCGTGCAAACTCCGAGGAGGGCGAAATTATCTCAACAATCTCAATCGGCGCCTCGGCGATAGTCACAACGCTCATTATTGCCGTTTTTGTTCTCATTTTTGCGGTCAATCCGGCGTTCACAAAAGTTATGAGCGAGGGTGCGCTTGCTCCGGCGTTCAAGCAGGTTACATATGCAATCTTCGGCTCGCTCGCCGCAACATACTTTGTTAAGCACTGGAGAATTTCAATTTTCCCGATTGCAGTGCTTTCAATTCTTCTTGCCTTCTTTGGTACTATCCAGATTGGCATTCTCATCTTTGTCGGCGTTGCAATTTCAATGCTCGGCGCTCACATCATGTATAAGCTCAAGTGGGTATAAAACAAAAATCAGTGTGGGAGCTGCCGAATTCGGCGGCTCTCAAATTTATGAGAAGAGGTTTTTATTGTGTTGTTATTAATAATTTTTCTCATTGCTCTGGCTGTTTTCATTGCTGTCATCAACATCAACGTCCTGCGCATCAAAACTCCGGATTTGAACGCAGAAAAAAAGGTCAGCAGCATTGAGGTTGACCGTGATCTCGCCTGCGAGAACCTTTCAAAAATGATTCGCTGCAAAACCGTTTCAAACAAGGACGAATCAAAAATTGACCAAAGCGAATTTCAAAAATTCCGCGAGCTTTTAAAAGAGCTTTACCCGGCCGTTTATGAAAAAAGCGAAAAAGAGGACATTGCCGGAGGCCTGTTGTTTCGTATCAAGGGAAAAAGCAGCTCCTCGCCCTCGGTACTCATGGCACATTTTGACGTTGTTCCGGTTGACACGGAAAAATGGAGCGCCGACCCGTTCGGCGGAGAAATCAAGGACGGCTTCCTTTGGGGACGCGGAACACTTGACACAAAGTGCAGCCTGTTTGGCATCATGGAGAGTGCGCAGGCGTTGCTTGATGCCGGTTTTGTTCCGGAAAATGACATCTATCTCTCATTCGGCTGCAACGAGGAGGTTGCCGGAAACTGTGCGCCAACCATTGTTAAAACGCTTAAGGAGCGCGGTATCTCTCCGGCCTTTGTTCTTGACGAGGGGGGAACAATACTTTCCGGAGACAACAAGTATTTTCCGCATGACATTGCCGCCGTTGGCATTGCAGAAAAAGGACCGATGGACGTTGAGCTCACCGTCCACGGTGAGAGCGGACACTCCTCTCAGCCGCCGGTACACACGGCTGTCGGAATGCTTGCAAGAGACATTGCAAAAATTGAAAACCGCCAGTTCCCAATGAAAATGAATTTTGCCGTTCAAGCAATGTTTAAGGCCCTTGCGCCATACACTCCGTATATCGGAAAGCTCATTCTCGGTAACACATGGTGCTTTGCGCCGCTTATCAAAGCCTTTTGCAAAAAGAACAAAACCGCGGCGGCGCTTTTCAGAACGTCAATGGCTTTCACTCAGCTTGAGGGCAGCAAAGGCGCAAATGTTCTTCCGGCTGAAGCAAAGGCAATAGTCAACATCCGCCTTTCGGAGGGTGAAACACCGGCCAGCGCCATTGAACACATGAGGAAAGCCGCAAATGACCCGGAACTTTCCTTCCGTATTGTCAATTATTCCAACGCCACCCCCTGCGCCAAAGCTGACGGAAAATATTGGAACGCAATTAGAGATTCGATTGGAAACAATTTTCAAAACACCGTTGTTTCTCCGTACCTTATGATGGGCGGCACAGACTCAAGGTTTTTCAACGAGATTGCAACCGAAATTTACAAATTCGCTCCCACACTTACCGGCGGCGGTCTGCTCAAAACAATGCACAGCGATGACGAACGGATAAGGATTGACAATATTGAACCGCTTATCGGATTTTACACGGATTTGATGAGACGGCTGTGAAACAACAAGGCTCGCCCATTAGCATTACGCTTTTGGGCGAGCTTTTTTTAAAAGGCCACGGTGAACTGAAGGCTTTTATCTCAGCCGCTTCGCCTTCAACGGAAGTATTTGCTAGGTTCACTTTGCGATCTGTTATTGTTCATTGCAGGTTTTTAAAATAGCTCTTTCTCACATACACAAGTGCCATTATCAAGCGAGTCGTTAAAAGCTCATCAATTTTTTCTGTGATTTAAAAATTGAGTCTGTCCAATGAAGTAAAATCAGCATTTTCTATGCAATGAAACTTTGAATTTAATATTCTTATTTCTTCAATGTTCTTAAGTTTTTCCAGAAGCATTTGCCAAGTGGTTGAAAAGAAATAATGCACCGTTTTTACATCAAAACAGTGCATTATAATGGCAGGGATGGCAGGACTCGAACCTACGAATGTCGCAGTCAAAGTGCGATGCCTTACCGCTTGGCTACACCCCTGAATACAAACCAAAAATATATGCGCAAAAAGCGCCCATATAATATTTGACGCCCGCCAAGTTTCAAGAACAAGAGCAGACGTAAAAAAATAAGTGGGGTGGATAATCGGATTCGAACCGATGGCCTCCAGGGCCACAACCTGGCGCTCTAACCAACTGAGCTATACCCACCGCCTGTTGGCGCGGTTTAAGGGACTCGAACCCCCGGCCTACTGCTTAGAAGGCAGTTGCTCTATCCAGCTGAGCTAAAACCGCAAATGGCAAAAAAATGGAGCGGGTGATGGGAATCGAACCCACACGACCAGCTTGGAAGGCTGGGATTCTACCATTGAACTACACCCGCACATTGCCGTGCAACGCTGATTATTATAGTAAACTTTCGCGCAAAAGTCAAGCCTTTTTTCAAAATTTTTCAAAACTTTTTTGGGGTTCATTGTAAAATGAAATAGGACAATAGAAAAGTCATAGCAAACGTGATATAATTGAAGTTCCAACACAACAAAAATCACGGAGGATTGCTATGACTACAGAACAGTATACAACAAAACGAAGAAAATTCCAACACTTAACAAAAGAAAAGCGAGCACAAATTGAAATATTGCTGAAACAAGGGCTTGCAAAAACAGAAATAGCAAAAGCAGTAGGCATATCCCGTTCAACATTGTATAATGAGCTGAAACGAGGAACGGTAGAACAGATTAACACAAACTTAAAGAAATACCGGAGATATTTTTGGGATGTTGGACAGCGAGTATATGAAGAACACAGGAAAAACAGCTGTCCGCCGATAAAGCTAATGTATGCTTATGATTTTGTAAGCTATGTAGAAAAGCAAATGCTTGAAAACAAACTATTTCCGGATGCAATTTGCGGTGAAGCCAAGGCAACCGGCCGTTTTGAAAAAATTGTCAGCACAAAAACACTATATAACTATATCGACAAACGGTTGTTAAAAATCAGAAATATCGATTTGCCGCTTAAAGTAAAAAGAAAGGTCAGGAAAGACAAAAGCAATCAAAACAAGCGTATCTTCGGATCAAGTATTGAAGAACGTCCAAACGAGATTAATGACCGAACAACCTTTGGTCATTGGGAAATAGACACCATAGTGGGCAAAAAAGATTCATCACCGGTACTTCTTTCGCTTGATGAAAGGCTTACACGCAAGCGTCATCTTGTAAAAATATCGTCTCGAAGCAGTGAGGCCGTGCAACAGGGTCTTGAAAAGATAGCAAAACTCTACGGTGATAAACTTGAATTTGCATTTAAATCCATCACGAGTGACAACGGCAGCGAATT
>DJPI01000024.1:0-4871 GCA_002438505.1 Ruminococcaceae bacterium UBA6416
GCGTCTAGCATCTAGCATCTAGCATCTAAATTCTGACCGGCAAAACAAGGAAGAGAAACTTATCGCCCTCAATCGGGAGAATAAGAATCGGCTGGCTTGAGGAGTTAAGCTCAAGTCTGACCTCATCACTTTCCGTTGCTTTGAGTGCGTCAAGAAGAAATTTGCTGTTGAAGCCGATCTCAATGTCTCCTCCCTCAATTTCCGCCGGCATTTTGTCGTTCGCCGTTCCTATTGACGTTACGGACGAAAATTTGAGAACGCCGTTTTCAATCAGACAGCGGACGGGGCTTGAACGGTCGGTAATAATGAGAGACGTCCTTTCAACGCATTCGATGAGTCTTTTTGTGTCGGCTTTGATTTTTGTTGATGATGCAACGGGAATTGCGGCTTTATAGTCAATAAAATTGCCCTCAAGAAGGCGGGAAATTACGCGGTATTCTCCGATTTCAAAGCAGATGTGCCTTTTTCCAACGCTGATTGAACAAAAGCCCTCGTCATTATCTGAAAGCTTGATAACCTCACCGAGCGTTTTTGACGGAACAACAAAGGCAACCTCATCTCCGCTGTAGTCAATATCCTCACGGCGGACGGCAAGCCTTGCGCCGTCAACGGCAACAAGAACAATTTTTCCGTCTGAAATTTCAAATCTTACGCCGGAATGAACCGGATTTCTCTCGCTTGTTGAGACGGAGAAAATCGTTTTTCTTATCATGTCTTTCAAAAGCGCCTGATTAATGACTATCGGAAAGCCTGCGGAAACCTCCGGAATATCCGGATATTCTTCCGCCGAGGTTCCGATGATTGAATACTGAACCTCGCCGCTTGTTATTCTGCAGATGTTTCTGTCATCGCTTTCAATGGAAACGGTGTCATCCGGAACCATTCTGAGAATGTCGCAAAGATTGCGGGCATTGAGAATGATGCTTCCGTTTTCCTCAACCTCGGCGGCAATGAAGGTTTCCGAGCCGACCTCAAGGTCATATCCTGTGAGCTTGACCGAGTCTGAAAGGGCGCTGATGAGGATACCCTCAATGGCCGGTATTGTTGACTTTGCTGAAACGGTGCGCTGCACATTCATGCAGGCTTTTGAAAGCTTGGCGCTGTCGCAAACGATTTTCATGAATTTTCCTCCGTTCGGTGAGTGCCCGGTTTTAAGGTTAAAGCGTTTTTGCGCCGCAGGCACATGTAATGTAAGAATAAAAAAATAGTAGTAGTAGTAGCCGGGGTTGAAAAAGAGGAAAACGCCGCTTTCCCTTGATTTTTAAAGAGTCCGGCGGCTTTTTTTCCTGTTGAAGCCGGTGTTTAAAATTACCTGTTTTTAACAGTGATAAATCGGAAATATTGAAAATATTGAAAAGGCGATGTTAAATGTTAAAAACTTTGTTGAAAACAATGGCAGTAATTATTCCTCATTGATATTTTTAATGATATCGTCAACGGTCGCTTTAAGCTGAACATTTTCGTTAAGCTTTTCTTCAATCTCCTTGAGTGAATATATGATTGTGGAATAATGCTTGTTACCGAACTCCGCTCCGATGGCCTTCAGTGAGAGTGAGGTGACAACGTGAACAATGTAAATTGCAACCTGTCTTGCAAGGGAGATGTTTGCGTTGCGCTTGTCCGAGCGAATGTCTGCCGGAGTAACGCTGAAGGTTCTTGAAACCTCGGAAATAATGTTTTCAACCGTAACGGGGAGGGGCTGGTTGTCGTTAATAATATCGCTGATTGCGCGTTTTGCAATGGCAACATTCGGCTTTGTTCCTTCAACGTCCTGATAGGCTTTGATTTTTTTGACCGCGCCCTCAAGCTGACGGATATTCTTTTTAATGTTTTCGGCAAGGTAGTTCACAACCTCGTCTGAAAGGTCAACATTCAGCTCATCGCTCTTTTTCTTAATAATGGCCATTCTTGTTTCAAGGTTCGGCGGCTGAATGTCGGCAATGAGGCCGCATTCAAAGCGGGTGCGCAGCCTTTCCTCAAGAGTCATCATCTCCTTGGGCGGACGGTCGGAGGTGAGAACAATTTGCTTTCCGGCGTCATTGAGGGCATTGAAGGTGTGAAAAAACTCCTCCTGAGTGGCCTCTTTTTTGGAGATAAACTGGATATCATCAACCAAAAGGAGATCAGCGCTGCGATATTTTTCATGAAACGCGTGGGTATTGTGGTTTCCGATGTAATAGACAAGCTCATTTGTGAAATGTTCGCCGCTTGTATAAATAATGTTTGCGTTGGGTCTATCCTCCCTGACCTGGTTCATGATTGCGCAAAGCAGGTGGGTTTTTCCAAGTCCGCTGTGGCCATAGATGAACAAGGGGTTATACGCCTTTCCCGGTGAATGGGCAACATTGAGCGCCGCCGCGTGTGCAAAACGGTTTGACGGGCCAATGATGAAGTTATCAAAGGTATAGTTATAGTCCGCACCGGCGCGGTTTTCCTGTTTTTCCTCCTCCTCATCGTCATCCTCTTTGGGAGAATCAAGCCTGAGAATGACCGGAAATCCGAGGACTTCCTCGCAGGTTTTTTCAATCAGCTCAGTGAATTTTGAAGAGATAATCTTTTTTTTGAATTCGCTGATTGAAAGGGTGAGGGTATCATCCTTAAATTCAACAAATTCAAGAGGGGAGAGCCAGACATTATAGGCAACCTCACTGACTTTTGTTTTAAGCAGGTCTTTGATAATGACCCATATTTCATCAAATGAATCCATTGATTTCCTCCTTAAGGGAAAAAGGGAACATCCGCCGTTTTCCGGAAAAATGTTTTTTCAAAAATCTTTTCTTAATATTCAGACATCTCTTGACTTACAAACAAGCAAATGTATAATATAATACTATAATTAATGCAAAGAAAACAGTCATCCAATATAAATTAACTCTTACATTTAATTGTAGCATAAAAAAAAGCTTAATGCAAGTGTTTGACTGAAATTTGACCGTAAAAAAGCTTTTTTTGGTTTTCCGCTTTTTTGTTTCAAATTTTAAAAGTACCCTAAAAAGCGGTTTTTTGAGGAGAAAAAGGCAATGAATATAAAAATGCGCAAAAATGACCTCATTTTGGAAAATATTGAATGCTTCAATGTTGGTCTGAGTGTTGATTGCGGACAGGCTTTTCGGTGGATAAAAAAAGCGGACGGTTCTTTCCATGGAGTAATTTTCAAAAAGGCGTTTGACATTGTTCAAAACAAAAATGAAATTGTTTTCAAAAACACGGATGAGGAAACCTTTAAAAGGATTCTTGTCCCGTATTTTGACCTTGAGCGCGACTATAAAAAAATCTGCTCGTCTTTTGATGACGGATATCTTCAAGAGGCCTGCAAGGCGTATTACGGAATCAGAATACTGCACCAGGAGGAATGGGAGACACTTTGTTCGTTCATCATCTCTCAAAACAACAATATTCCGCGCATCAAAGGTATTATTGAAAGACTCTGCTCTTCATTTGGAGAACGGATTGGTGAAAGTGACTTTGCTTTTCCCTCAGCGGAAAAAATTGCGGCGCTTGATGAAAACGGCCTTGCACCGCTGAGAGCCGGTTTTCGCAGCAGATATATCCTTGACGCGGCAAGAAAGGTTTCCTCGGGTGAGGTCAGCTTTGAAAAAATTAAAGCCGCACCTCTTGAAAAGGCGCAGCAGGAGCTTTTGAAGATTAAAGGAGTCGGCGTAAAGGTTGCGCAATGCACCCTTCTTTACGGATTCGGAAAGCTTGACGCTTTTCCGGTTGACGTCTGGGTGAAAAGGATTCTTTCAGAGCTTTATTCCGGAGAGCTTCCGCCATGTGACGAGAGCGTCAGAGGCATTGCACAGCAGTATCTTTTCCATTGGAGGAGGAATTTGGAGAAAGGAGCCGCATCATGACCGAAAAAGAACGCACACTCAAAATTGTTGAAGCGCTCAAAAAGGAATACCCGCAGGCGGTGTGCTCGCTTGAATATAAAGATCCGCTTCAGCTTTTGATTGCAACGCGCCTTTCCGCCCAATGCACGGACGCAAGGGTCAACCTTGTCACACCGGCGCTTTTTGAAAAATATCCGAACCTTGATGCGTTTTGTGCGGCTGATGTCAGTGACGTTGAAGCGCTCATTCATTCCTGCGGCTTTTTCCGCGCCAAGGCACGAGACATTATCGCAATGGCGCAAAAAATTAAGGCCGATTTCGGCGGAAGGGTTCCAGACAGTCTTGAAAAACTGACCTCCCTTCCCGGTGTCGGAAGAAAAACGGCGAATCTGATTATGGGTGATGTTTTCAAAAAGCCTGCCGTTGTTGCCGATACTCACTTAATACGCATTTCAAACCTGCTCGGCCTTGTTGAAAGCAAGGATCCTTACAAGGTTGAGCTGCGGCTGAGAGAGCTTTTGCCGCCGGAGGAGAGCAATGATTTTTGCCACCGTGCCGTTCTTCATGGACGCGCGGTTTGCGTTGCACGCAGGCCGGATTGCGAACACTGCTGCCTCAATGAGCTTTGCCTTTACCCACGGACGAAAAAAGATGAAAAAATTTGAAAAAACTCTTGACAAACAAAGAACGGTATAATATAATAGGCAAGCGTTGTAAAACGGCGCCGACGTGGCGGCATAGCTCAGTTGGCTAGAGCATTCGGTTCATACCCGGAGTGTCGTAGGTTCGAATCCCACTGCCGCTACCATTTTTTTTTAAAATAAAGAGCGGCTTTTGCGTCTCTTTTCAATATTAATACGGCCCGGTGGTCAAGCGGTCAAGACACCGCCCTTTCACGGCGGTAACACGAGTTCGATTCTCGTCCGGGTCACCAAAAGGACTGTCGCTTTGGCGGCGGTCCTTTTTTAGATTTTAGATGTTGGATTTTGGATGTTAGATTTTGCGGAGAATTTTAATGCTCTGCAATGGGGCAAGGTT
>DJPI01000024.1:5023-5189 GCA_002438505.1 Ruminococcaceae bacterium UBA6416
TAGACTGCAGGAAGCGGATTTGTGTTTGTGTGAGGGGGCTTTTGCTGTGCGTTCGTTGTAGGCGTGCCGGTTCTAGATGCTAGACGCTAGATGCTGGACGCTAGATTTTTTCAAATTGGGAAACATTGTGCGTTGCGGTTGGGCTTGTGCCATCTTTGCATTAAGC
>DJPI01000034.1:0-24489 GCA_002438505.1 Ruminococcaceae bacterium UBA6416
GGTATATGCTTTTCCCAATGCTTTATATAGCCGTTAAGCCGTGCCAATTTTTTTCTCGCGGATTTTTTGCTCAAACGGTCAAGCTCATCCTTTCTCAAGGCTTAATGCAAAGATTGCAAAAACCCAACCACTTTGCAGAGCATAAAAAATTCCGCAAAATCTAGCGTCTAGCATCTAGCATCTAGCGTCTAGAACGTACGGGCATCGGTTCGTAACCGCCCGTGGAACCCAGCTCATTGCAGAACGTGAAAAAATTCCACAAAAGCTAACATCTTCTAGCGTCTAAAATCCACCCAACTCCCGTACGATGTTGGATTTCAGAAGAATATCCATTATCTAAAACGGTTCAATTCGCAACATACATCTGCTTATACGGATTGCTGCTGTCCGGCGTAATGACCGTGAAGGGAGCGGAAAACATCTCCTTTTTGTCAAAGCCGAAAAGGAAACAGAACCGCTCAACATACGGCCGGATTTCTTCAATGTCTCCGTCCGTTGCCTGCGCCGCCGTAACCTGCGCCGGAAAAAGGATGCCATCCGTTTTTCCGCGGATAATCATTTTTCCGCCGTGCATTCCCGTGCACGGAAAGTTTCCAACGGCCGGCTTTGCGCCGTTTTTGAGCCCGAGGACGATTATGAGTCCGCCGGCCTGATATTCGCCGAGAAAGCTGCCTGCCCTTTCGCCAATAACAATGACGGGCTTCTTTTCTTTGTATTCCTTCATGTGGATTCCGGCTCTGTAGCCCGCACTGCCTTTGATATATATTGCGCCGCCGCGCATTGCATAGCCTGCCGCATCTCCGATGTTGCCGCAAACAACAATCTCTCCGCCGCTCATCGTGTCACCGACCGCGTCCTGCGCGTTGCCCTCAACCGTGATTTCTCCGCCGCCGAGGTAGGCTCCGAGCGCATTCCCCGGAACACCGTTTATTTTGATGTTTTTGTCATTCATGCCAGAGGCAATGAAGCGCTGGCCAAGGCAGTTTTCAACCGCACAGTCCTTTCCGGAGAGGCGGATTGCCTCGTTGAGCGCAGAAAAGGAAAGCCCTTCTGCATTGATATGTTTAATGTTTTCGTTTTTGTTCATCATTCTCCTGCGTGTGAGATTCCAAGAATCTCAAGCTCCTTTCCTGTCAGATTGATTCCGCGCAGCATCAGCCGGTTTCCGCGCAGTGCCTCAATCGAGTTGATGCCCATTCCGCCGAGCATTTCCTTGATTTCATGCCGCCACGCGGTCATAAGGTTAACAAGCCGCTGCGTTCCGATTTCCGGGTCAAGCCTGCTCACAAGCTCCGGCCTTTGGGTTGCAATGCCCCAGTTGCAGCTTCCGCTCTGGCACGTTCGGCAAAGATGGCAGCCGAGCGCAAGCAGCGCAGCCGTTGCAATGTAACACGCATCCGCACCGAGAGCCACCGCCTTGATGACGTCCGCAGAAGAACGGATGCTTCCGCCGACAATGAGCGAAACATTGTTCCGGACACCCTCATCGCGCAGCCTTTTGTCAACGGCGGCAAGCGCAAGCTCAATCGGTATTCCGACATTATCGCGTATTCTTGTTGGCGCCGCTCCCGTTCCGCCGCGGAAGCCGTCAATGGCAATGATATCCGCGCCGCTGCGTGCAATTCCGCTTGCAATCGCCGCAATGTTATGGACGGCGGCAACCTTGACTATGACCGGCTTTTTATACTGCGTTGCCTCCTTGAGCGAATAGACAAGCTGACGCAGGTCCTCAATGGAGTAGATGTCATGGTGCGGAGCCGGTGAGATTGCGTCCGAGCCCTCCGGAACCATCCGCGTTTTTGCAACATCGCCGACAATTTTTGCTCCGGGGAGATGACCGCCGATTCCGGGCTTTGCGCCCTGACCCATTTTTATTTCTATCGCCGCGCCCGCATTGAGAAAGTCTCCGTGAACACCAAAGCGCCCGGAGGCCACCTGAACAACGGTGTTTTCACCGTAGCAGTAAAAATCCTCATGCAGTCCACCCTCGCCGGTGTTATAGAAAATTCCAAGCTCCTTTGCCGCCCGTGCAAGGCATTCGTGGGCGTTATAGCTGATTGAGCCGTAGCTCATTGCGGAGAACATCACCGGCATTGAAAGCTCGAGCTGCGGCGGAAGCTCTGTTTTGAGCTTTCCGTTTTTGTCCCGTTCAATTTTTTCCGGCTTTTTTCCAAGGAAAACGCGCGTTTCCATCGGCTCGCGCAGCGGATCGATCGGCGGATTTGTGACCTGAGAGGCGTTGATGAGAATTTTGTCCCAATAAACCGGAAAATCCTTCGGGTTGCCCATTGAGGAAAGGAGAACTCCGCCGCCCGTTGCCTGCTTAAAAATTTCCCTTATTGTGTCCGTTTTCCAGTTTCCGTTCTCACGCAAAGCGCAGTCGGTTTTGACAATTTTGAGCGCATGGGTCGGACAAAAGGAAACGCAGCGCTGGCAGTCAACGCACTTTGCTTCATCGCTCACCATGAGAGCGCTTTCCGGATCAAAAGAGTGAACGCCGTTTGCGCATTGCTTTTCGCAAATGCGGCAGGCTGTGCAGCGGCTTTGATTGCGCACAACCTCAAATTCCGGAAAAATATATGAAATGCTCATCAGTACATACCCTCCTTAACCTTGACAACAACCGGCTCGCCGCCCATCGGAGCATAGATATTTTCGGCGTTCGGCTCCATTGCACGGATTGCGGCCTCCTCGCTTGCAACAAAAACCTTGTCGTCCTTTTCGCCAATAACCATTGAGCGCAGCTTCAGCCTGTCGTTGAGCGCCATCAGTCCGCCGCTGAAACCGAGCACGATTGAAAACGGCCCGGTGATGAGAAGTCCGGGAAACATTGTCCGCAGATATGAAAGCTTCCTTTTTTCCTCCTCACTCTTTCTTTCAATGGTACTCCAGAACGGCGCGGCAATGACGGACGCGGTTTCCTCAAGAGTGAGTCCCTGCCGTCTGAGGAGATAGTCCGCGATATATGTTATGACCTCGGTGTCAGTCTGAAGTGTGCATTTATAGCCGAACATTTCAATAAAGCGGCGGTTCGCGTCATAGGAGGAGATTTCTCCGTTGTGAACAACGGAATAATCAAGCAGTGCAAACGGGTGTGCGCCGCCCCACCAGCCGGGCGTGTTGGTCGGATATCTTCCGTGCGCCGTCCAGCAGTAGGCCTCATATTCCTCAAGGCGATAAAACCGGCCGACATCCTCCGGATAGCCGACGGCCTTGAAAACGCCCATGTTCTTTCCGCTTGAAAAAACATAGCAGCCCTTGAGCGTTGTGTTGATTTTCATAACCGTCCGGGCAACATACTCCTTTTCGTCAAGCTGGAGCCTTGAAAGAACGGAGGCGAACGGCGCAAGGAAGTATCGGCGGATCATCGGAACATCGGTAATCTCCGGAATTTTTCTGATCGGTATATTCTCCGCCTTAACAACCTCAAAGCTGTCTTTGAGAAAGCGCTCGCATTTTTCCTTTGCATCGTTGTCCGTGTAAAAAACATGAAACGCATAAAAATCCTTATATTCCGGATAAATTCCGTATCCAGCAAAGCCGCCGCCGAGACCGTTTGAGCGGTCGTGCATTGTTGCAATCCCCTTGATGACCGAGTCTCCGGTCATTCTTTTTCCGTCTTTTGAAATGACCGCCGCAATCGCGCAGCCGGACGGAATTCTGATTTCGCCCTCAAGCTTCATTTTCTTCTTCATCCTTTCCAAAAGGTGTTTCCCCGGCGAGCTGCTCGCTTTTTGCGGCCGTCGGATGAAAAAAAGCAAAGGCGTACATCCTAAAAGGGGGGCTTTCCCTTCTATGAATGAACGCCTTTGCTCACTTATGCTTTGAATTATATCACAGAAAAAACCGGATGTCAAATACCGGCAAAAATTTTTGAAAAATCCAAGAAAAGCATTTTTCTTGTTCGGAAACCAAAAGCAATGTTTTGCGGCTATAATATAGGCCGAACAAAATGAAAGGAGCCGTGGTAATGATGAATGTTCCCCTTGCCGAGCAGCTGCGTCCGAAAACCGTTGAGGAAATGGTTGGTCAGCGCCATCTGCTTGCCGAAGGAAAGGCCCTGCGCAGAATTATTGACAGCGGAGAGGTTCCGAATCTTGTTTTTTACGGTCCGTCCGGAGTTGGAAAAACAACCCTTGCCTCAATAATTGCAAGCCGGACAAAGCGGAAATTCTGCAAGCTCAACGGAACGGTTGCCTCAACCGCAGACATCAAGGCCATTGTTGCAAGCCTTGACACCTTTGAAGCGCCGAACGGGGTCTTGCTTTATCTTGATGAAATTCAGTATTTCAACAAAAAGCAGCAGCAAACGCTGCTTGATTATATTGAGCGCGGTTCAATAACCCTCATTGCTTCAACAACGGAGAACCCTTATTTTTACATTCACAACGCAATTCTCAGCCGCTCAACGGTTTTTGAGTTCAAAAGCGTTACCGGGGAGGAGATTATTCCCGCGGTTGAGCGCGCGTTTTCCTTCCTTGAAAAGGAAAAGGACATCACGATTGAAAAAGAGGACGGCGTTTCAAAACGCATTGCCTTTTCCTGCGGCGGCGATGTCAGAAAAGCAATGAACGCGGCGGAGCTTTGCGTTTTGAGCACCCCGGTTGAAAACAAAAGGGCGTTCATCACCCTTGAAAGAGCCGAGGAGCTGACCCAAAAAAGCTCAATGAAATATGACAAGGACGCGGACGAGCATTATGACATTCTTTCCGCGTTTCAAAAATCAATGCGCGGCTCCGACCCGAACGCAGCGCTGCATTATCTTGCGCGGCTGCTTGAAGCCGGAGATCTTCCCTCGGCGGCAAGGCGGCTCATGGTTTGCGCGTGCGAGGACGTTGGTCTTGCTTATCCGATGATAATCCCGATTGTTAAAGCGGCGGTTGACGCGGCGTTCATGGTTGGTCTTCCGGAGGCGCGGATTCCGCTTGCGGACGCTGTTGTTCTGGTTTGCAACAGCCCAAAATCAAATTCCGCCTATCTTGCATATGACGCAGCCGCAGCCGACATCCGCAAGGGAAACAGCGGCCCGATTCCGCGCACGCTCCAGAACAAGCATTATGACGGCGAGGACAACGCACACAAGGGTCAGTTTTATAAATATCCCCATGACTACCCGAACCACTATGTTCCCCAGCAGTATCTTCCGGACGCGATAAAAAACAAGACGTATTACACCTTTGGCGAAAACAAGAACGAGCAGGCCGCAAAGGAATACTGGAAAAAAATCAAATGAAAAAAAGCCGCCCTTTGGCGACCGAATGACAAAACATTAAACGCGAAATGACCCTTGACCGCTGCCTTTCTTTACAGGCTTTTTGTGCAGTCAAGGGTCATTTCTGTGGATTCTTGGTATCTAACATCTTTTTGGATACCTCTTCTTTCTGCGGATTTTCGATGCCGTTCCTTCTCGTTTTCTGCTTTTTCCATTATGTTTTGTTTTTTCTCATAAGCGAGATCGGCTTAATGTTTGGGCTGAAATGAATTTCGGTTCGGTCATCATTTTCGGGGGCTTCCGGCCAATGCTTTTTCGGTTTCTCAGTGCTTCAAAGTTTTTCTTTTGTTTTGCAATCTATGTTGATCTTTTGCCTGAAAGCTGTCGGAGAATATTTTTTGATCGCAGACCGTTAATTCAATCGTTCGCGGAGTCTTCCGGCTGTTATATTGTTATTGGTAATAATGTCGTTATTTTGTTCAGCCTAAAGGTCTTTAAGTCATAAATAATTCGATCCTGATTTTGTCTCCGTTCTTCCGGCAATGATCGGTTGTTATAATGCTTTTTCTTTATATCAGCCGTAAAGGCTGTTCATAGAGGTTTTGAAAAAAATTGAAACCGAAAAGTCCGTTGTCCGGTTTTTACCTGTACACCGGTATCATTCCTTTCTTTGGTTTAATCAGGTTTTTACCTGTACATTGGTATCACCCTTTCTGTCTATAATATAGCAAAAGCGCCGTCCCTTTTCAATTCGCAGAATTAACGAAAGAAAAGGGTTCAAAATGTGCATACATACAAACTTTGCTTTTGGGCAAAAAACTTTTGCCTTTTCCGTTGACTTGCAAAGCAAAAATGTAATATAATTAAAATGTTGCGGGGCAAACGGGACGCCGCATTTGGCGCAGACCAAAGAACGAAACAAAAGCAAGAAGGACTAATCTCACATTTTGCATTAGAAGTCTGATGTTCTGTGAGGTATAGTCTTATTTTTTTGATTACCAAAAGCATTTTACTCTTTTAAGCGTTTTTACCCGCCCGCAGTACCCTATAACGCTTTCTGCATCTAAATGAGGCAGTCCCGAAGCCGGCTTCGCTTTTTTGTTTGAAAATAATTGTAAATTTATGTCATATGTGTTATGATATGGCGGAAAAGGAAGTGGATGAATCAATGGAAGTCAATATTATGGAAAACTCCTTTGAAATTTCAAAAGCCGTCTCGTCAATAATCATTGATGAGGTTAAGAAAAAGCCGAATGCCGTTCTCGGCTTTGCAACCGGCGCTTCCCCCATTGAAACCTATAAGCGCATGATTGAGGCTTATGAAAAAGGCGAGGTCAGCTTTAAAGATGTTACAACCTTTAATCTTGACGAATACTGCGGCCTTTCCCGTGAGGATGAAAACAGCTATTTTTACTTTATGAAGGAAAACCTGTTCAAAAAGGCCGACTTTGATTTTTCAAAAGTCAATTTCCTCTCCGGTGATGAAAGTGAGAGCGAAAAAAACTGCCGCGAATATCCGGAGAAAATTGCCCGTGCCGGCGGAATAGACATTCAGCTTCTCGGAATCGGAACAAACGGACACATCGGCTTCAACGAACCGGCTGACAGCTTTTCCGACGGTCCGTTCAAGGTCAAGCTCACTCAAAGCACAATTAGCTCCAACAGCAAGTATTTCAAGAACAAAAAGATGCCGGAATATGCGCTGACAATGGGCATCGGAGACATCATGAGGGCGAAAAAGATTATCCTCATTGCCACGGGCGAAAGCAAGGCGAACGCCGTCTTCAAAATGATCAAGGGCGAGGTCACTGCGCAATGTCCGGCCTCCATTTTGCAAAACCACCGGGACGTTTCCGTCTATCTTGACAGGGAAAGCGCAAAACTTTTAAAATATTAAGAGGAGCTATGCATGGCTAAAGAAGATTTGAAAACAAAACCGGAAATTGTCTTTGCCGACGTTACGGACGAAAGAACCGTTGAGCTCTCCTGGAAAGCGGTTAAAGAGGCCACCGGATATAACATTGAGCGCTATGACCGCGAAAAGGATAAGTTTGTAAAAATCGGCTCTGTCGGTGCAAACGCAACCTCCTTCACCTGCAAAACGGAGCCGAAGGACGGCGTCTATCAGTACCGAATCAATGCGCTGAAAACCGTTGAGGGCAAGCTGCGCCCGATTTCAAAAAAAGGCTCGGCGCGCGCGGTGAACATCTCCTCAATTCCGGCGGTGAACATCACCGGAATTGAAAGCCCCGCGTTCGGAAAGGTTCGGATAACCTGGGAAAAGGATGAAAACGCCGCAGGCTATGTTATCAACCGCCGCCTTGAGGAAATGAACGAGTCCGTTGTCCGCGGCGAGACGGGAAAGGACAGCCTCTTTTTTGTTGATGACACCGCAACCTCAGGCCAGGTTTATTATTACAATGTTCAAAGCTATATCATTGACGAAAGCGCTTCAGTTCCGGCTGTGTCCGGGGCGAACGGAAGCCTTGTCCGCCCCCAAGTGCGCATATACAGCAACACGGGCAGGGAGGAATGCTTTGTCTGCGTTGACAGCACCGAGATTTTGAAAATCCGGCGCAAGCTTTTCAAAAAGGTTTCTTTTGAGTTTCGGATGACATCCGGCGTTTCGTGCTATATTCTTTATAAAAGCAGCACAAAGGACGGCGAATATAAAGAGGTTGCGCGGACGGAAAACGGCTCAACCCTCACCCTTGCGGACAAGGGCGAAAGCGGCGAAAGGTCGGCTTATTACAAAATCGGCTGCTGCAAAAAGGTCAACGGCAAGGACTGGTTCGGCAAAAAGACCGAAAGCGTGTTTGTCAACTATAAACTTTGAACAAAGTTTTGCCGGATAATTGAAAAGTTGTTAAAGAATCTTGACTTGTTCCGGCTTTATGATTATAATGATAATAAGTCTTGTAATACTATAAGGAGGATACATATGAACAAAACGCTTAAAAAACTCATTTCAATCGTCCTTGTGCTCACCCTTTCGCTTTCGGCCTTTGCCGGAGTGTTCAGTGTTTTTGCCGAGGGAACAACCGCTGCCGTTGATGATTCGGAAGAAGAACGCGAACACACAACATTCTTTGAACTGTTTGTTAACTTCTGGAAATCAATCGGAGCTTTCATCAAGTATATTTTCTATGACGTCATCCTCGGAAAGCCCGCTCCGGACATCCCGAGCAAGCCGAGCTATCAGTTCTTTTCCTGATATCACCGAAAAAGTTTGAACAACGCCGCCTTCGGGCGGCTTTGTTTTTTCTCTTTTTCTCTTGACAAACGGATAAATTTGATTTATAATCCGTAAAATGTTAGAGCGCTAACAATTAGGTTGCTGACAGTTAGTCTGCTGACAGTGAGAAAGCTAACATTAATTTTAAAGGAGGTGCCGTCTTGGAAGGAAACAAGTATATCTTTTTTGAGATGAATAAGTGCACAAGACTTGTCAAGCGATATTTTGACCATAATACCGACAAGGCGCAGTTTGAAAAGCTGACCGGCGCTCACGGCTGGGCGATTGGATATTTTTATCACAACCGCGGCCGCGATATTTTTCAGCGCGACTTTGAAAAGCAGTGCGACGTCCGCCGTTCAAGCGCAACGGAAATGCTCAAACGGATGGAAAAGAACGGAATGATAAGGCGCGTTGGTGTTGACTATGACGCAAGGCTCAAAAAAATTGTTTTGACCGATAAGGCGATTGAAATTCAAAAGGCACTTGAGGAAAAGTTTGAACAGCTTGAAAAAGAGCTTTCAAAGGGCATCAGTGCCGAAGAGCTTGAAACATTTTTCAGCGTTCTTTCAAAAATCAGAAATAACATTGAGGAGGACAGTGCCGATGATTAAAAGACTTTCAAAATGCATTCGGGAGTATAAAAAAGCCTCGCTCCTGACTCCGTTTTTTGTTTCTCTTGAGGTTGTGATGGAGGTCATTATTCCGTATTATATGGGAAAAATGCTCGATTACGGCGTGAACATGGGAAACATGAATTACATCATTAAAGTTGGCGCAATGCTTGCCATTTTTTGCGTAATGTCGCTTCTTTTCGGCGCACTCGCCGGAAAATACGCCGCATACGCCTCGGCCGGTTTTTCAAAAAACCTGCGCCACGATATGTTTTACAATGTCCAGTCATTTTCATTTTCAAACATTGACAAATTCTCCGTTTCAAGCCTTGTGACAAGACTCACAACGGACGTGACAAATATGCAGAATGCATATCAGATGATAATCCGCATTGCGGTGCGCTCGCCGCTGATGATTGTTTTTTCGCTCATCATGGCGATACGCATAAGTCCGCGCCTCTCGCTGATTTTTGTCTGCGTTCTTCCGCTTTTGGCTCTCGGGCTTTATTATATTGTTACCCACGCTCACCCGATTTTTGAGCGCGTTTTCAAAACATATGACAGGCTCAACACCATTGTTTCGGAAAATCTCCACGGAATCCGCGTTGTGAAGTCCTTTGTCCGCGAGGAGCACGAAAAGGAAAAATTCAAAACCGTTTCCGGAAGCATTTATAAAGACTTTGTTTCCGCGGAAAAGCTGCTTGCGCTCAATGCCCCGTTGATGCAGATGTCCGCATACACAACAATGCTCCTCATCTCGTGGTTCGGCGCGAAGCTCATTGTTGCCTCCGGCAATGTTCCGGAAAACGGCTTCACAACCGGCGACCTTGTTATCCTCATGACCTATGCCATGCAGATTCTGATGAACCTCATGATGCTTTCAATGATTTTTGTAATGATAACAATGTCACGCGCTTCCGCCGAGCGTATTTCAGAGGTACTTGCCGAGGAGAGCAGCCTCAAAAATCCGGAGCATCCCGTGATGCAGGTCAAGGACGGCTCCGTTGAGTTCAAGAACGTCGGCTTCAGCTATAAAAACGATGAAAGCAAGCTCTGCCTGAAAAACGTCTCCTTCAAAATCAACTCCGGCGAAACCGTTGGAATCATCGGTTCAACCGGCTCTTCAAAATCAACCCTTGTTCAGCTCATTGCGCGGCTTTATGACGTGACGACCGGTTCGGTCAGTGTCGGCGGAGTTGACGTCAGAGATTATGACCTTGACACCCTGCGCGAAAATGTTGCGATGGTGCTTCAAAAAAATGTTCTTTTCTCCGGAACAATCAAGGATAACCTGCGCTGGGGCAACCCGGACGCCACCGATGAAGAGATGGAAGAGGCTTGCAGGCTCGCCCAGGCGGACTCATTCATCAAAACCTTTGAAAACGGCTATGACACATATATCGAGCAGGGCGGAGCAAACGTCTCCGGCGGCCAGAAGCAGCGAATCTGCATTGCGCGCTCACTGCTCAAAAAGCCGAAAATCCTTATTCTTGACGATTCAACAAGTGCGGTTGATACACAAACGGACGCGCTGATTCAAAAAGGCTTTGCCTCATACATTCCGGAAACCACAAAAATCATTATTGCCCAGCGCATATCCTCGATTGAACACGCGGACAAAATTATTGTTCTTGACAACGGAGAAATTGAAAACATCGGAACGCACGGGGAGCTTCTTGGCCGCGATCCGATATACACCGAGGTCTATAATTCACAGACGAAAGGAGGAAAAGCGTAATGGCTAACGAAAGAGTTGCAAAAGTTCCGGCCGGACCGAGAGGTCCGATGAACGCACGGGGAATGCCGAAGAAAAAGGTTAAAAAGGGAACGGCAAAGCGCCTGATGAAGTATATTGTGAACGGCAACAAGCTGAAGCTTCTTGTTGTCATAATCTGCATAATCATTACTGCGGCGGCGAGCGTTTCCTCCTCCCTTTTCATCAAGACCCTCATTGGTGATTACATTGAACCGCTGCTGAAAGCCGAGACAAAGGACTTCATGCCGCTTCTTGGTGCAATAGTCAAAATGGCGCTCATTTTTCTTACCGGAATAGCTGCCGTGTATATTCAGAACAGAGTCATGGCGGTTGTTTCCCAGGGCGTTTTGAGAACCATCAGAGACGATATGTTCTCCCATATGCAATCTTTGCCCATCAAGTATTTTGACACCAACACCTACGGCGATATCATGAGCCGATACACAAACGACACAGACACTCTGCGCCAGATGATTTCTCAAACCGTTCCGCAAACAATGTCCTCCGCGGTCACGGTTGTTGCGGTTTTTGCCGCAATGTGTTCACTCAGCTGGCATCTGACGGTGTTTGTTGTTGTCAGCATTGCCCTGATGCTTTTCATCACCGGAAAGGTTGCCTCGCGCAGCGGAAAGTTCTTTGTTCACCAGCAGACCTCCCTCGGTGATGTCAACGGCTATATTGAAGAAATGATAAACGGCCAAAAGGTCATCAAGGTCTTTTGCCACGAGGAAAAAACCAAGGAGGACTTTGACAAAAAGAACGGCGGGCTTTTTGAAAACGCCTATAACGCAAACAAATTTGCAAACATCATCGGCCCCATCAACAATAACCTCGGCCATTTGCAGTATGTTCTTGTTGCGGTGCTCGGCGGACTGCTGTGCGTTGGCGGCGTTGGCGGACTCACGTTTGCCGCGGTTGCCTCGTTCATGCAGCTTTCAAAAAGCTTTGTGATGCCCATAAACCAGCTTTCGCAGCAGCTCAACGCCGTTGTCATGGCTCTTGCCGGAGCGGAAAGAGTTTTTGACCTTCTTGACGAAAAGGCGGAAACCGATGAGGGCTATGTTACCCTTGTCAACGCCGCAAAGGATAAGGACGGAAGACTCACCGAAAGCGAAAAAAGAACCGGCCTTTGGGCGTGGAAGCACCCTCATTCGGACGGCAGTGTGACCTATACCGAGCTCAAGGGCGAGGTCAGGTTTTATGACGTTGACTTTGCCTATGAAGAGGGCAAGGACGTTCTTCATGACATCACCCTTTACGCCGAGCCGGGACAAAAGGTTGCCTTTGTTGGCGCAACGGGCGCCGGAAAAACAACAATAACAAACCTCATCAACCGCTTTTATGACATTGCGGACGGAAAAATCCGCTATGACGGAATAAACATCAACAAAATCAAAAAGAGCGACCTGCGCCGCTCACTCGGAATTGTTCTTCAGGATACAAATCTTTTCACGGGAACCGTTATGGAAAATATCCGTTACGGCAACCTTTCTGCAACGGATGAAGAGGTTTATAAAGCAGCAAGGCTTGCAAACGCAGACGGCTTCATCAAGCGCCTTCCGGACGGCTACAACACAATGCTCACCGGAAACGGAGCAAACCTTTCGCAAGGCCAGCGCCAGCTTCTTTCAATAGCGCGCGCCGCCGTTGCCGATCCTCCGGTAATGATTCTTGACGAGGCAACCTCCTCAATCGACACAAGGACGGAAGCCCTTGTTCAAAGCGGAATGGACGCGCTGATGCACGGAAGGACGGTGTTTGTCATTGCGCACCGGCTTTCAACCGTCCGCAATTCGGACGTTATCATGGTTCTTGACCACGGACGGATAATCGAACGCGGAAGCCACGAAAAGCTCATTGCACAAAAGGGCGTTTACTGCAAGCTTTACACCGGTGCGTTTGAGCTTGAATGATCGGAACTTGCTCTTGGCTTCCGATAAAAAAGGATCCGGTTAAAAAGAAATAAAAATATCAATAACAAGAAAAAACGGGGCTGCGCCAAATGCGACAGCCTCGTTTGATATTATTTTTTCAGTTTCCTTTGACCGAACCGATGAGGAAAGTGTACGGGTCGGGCGAGCCGAGCTGCTTTGTCGGCGTTTCGTCAATGAGAAGCACCATCTTGATGAAAGACTGAAGCTGCTCATACATAAGGTCAATGCTGAATTTGTCCATCTCGTCCGTCTCGCTCACGGCGGTGAGATAGTCCGGAGCCGGAACAAAGCCGATTTGAGGAATGCCGACATTCCTCAGCGGCTGACCCTCGCCGAAATGAAGAATGTTGTGTCCCTTGAGTGTGATTGTTCTGACAAGGGTTCTTCCCTCAAGCGACTTATAGTAGATATCGTCCATTGTTTTATTGCCGGTATAGGCAAGCTCAATGTCAACGTCGTTCGTCTTTTGATATACGCCTTCAACGTCCTTCCATTCCGTTGCGCCAAGGTGCTCAACCGCAACGCCGGCAACGGCCTTGATGTGGCCGTCCTTTCCGTCCCAAAGGTCGCGGTGGTTTTTCAGCCATTTTGAGGAGGCCTGAATGTCGTTCTGCTTGAACACAGGGAGGCGGAAGTGACCGGTCACAAAAACAAAAATGATGCTTCTTTCAAGCTCGCACTGCTTGAGATATTTCATCATTGCAAGCATTGCAATTGCGCCGTTTTCCTCAACGCAGTTAACGCCGTCGGTGTGGGTGTTAACAATGATGGCCTCGTCCGCTCTTTTTCCCTTGAGAATGGCATAAAACGATTCGGAATTCGCCATCTTTTCCCTTTTGGCCTCAAGAACAAGAGTGACCTTGTCCTTGTTCTTTGCGGCGGCAAGAAGCTTTTTACCTTCTCTTTCGCAAACCCAGAGGCATGGAATGCCCTGATAGGCCAAAATGAACGGAAGATACTGACCCTTGACCATTCCCTCGGACATACCCTCCCAGATGCAGATGACCGCTTTAACTCCGGCAAGCTTTGCGGCGCCGAGGAAAGGAACATTCACAAAGGAGGTTGCAACCGGTCCTTTGTAATAGGCCGGAATATTCAGCCCGGCAGGATATGACTTCCTTTGGTTGAACGCAATTCCGCTCGGAATTTTTCCAAGGTCATGAACCTTGACGAGGGCAATTTTTCCCGCGGCCGGGAGATAATTGAGGTGCTTTCCGAAGATTTCAACAACCTCCGCCGTAACGCCGAGCGGTCCGGTCTCTCCCGAGTACGGCCAAGCAGAGGAAACCTCGATTTTTTCGTCCTCGCCGAATTTATGAAGAGTGATGGAGCTTGAAGTTTCCTTCCATCTGTTGAAGCAGTAAAGGTCGCTGTAGGCTGAAAGACCCATTTTTTCAACCTCGCTCTTGAGATATGAAACAAAGTCGCGCTGAGCGCCGGAGCCTGTTGTCCGAACACCGAACGAGTTCATTTTTTCAACGCCGGAAAGGACTTCTTCTTTTGAAACAAGCTTTTCCTTTTCAAAAATCATAAAACAAAACCCCCATATAAATTATAGCTGTTCCAATGAACGATTTTATAATTCACATTGGGGTTTTGCGTAAAAAAAATATTAACTCGGAATTAATATTTATTTCAAAGTCAGACAAACATATCGAATTTGTTGAAAAATTCCGAATCTATTTTTCATGCACGGCCGCGGGATTGAAAATCACACAGCCCTCAGGTGAAAAGGACGGATAGGTGAGCTTTCCGCTCTTTTGGTTTTTCGGATATTTTTTGAGGATTTCTTTGGCATAGTCAATGATTTTTTCAATCTGCTCTGCGCTCTGTCTGCCGTCCGCGTGACCGCCCCAGGGGGTGTACTCCCGGCACAGGTCAAGCGTTCTTTCGGCGCCGGGGAGCCATTTTTCAAGGCTCGTTGCATAAATGACCTTCATCAGCAGTACGGCGCAGACGTTGTCTCCGGTGAACATCTTTTTTTCGCCCTCATCAAGGAAAACAACCGAGCCCGGTGAGTGGCCAGGAGTGTGAACCGTTCTGACCGTTCTTGAGCCGAGGTCAAAGGTTTTTCCTTCCTCAAAGGGGAGCCACTTTGTTTTGAAAACGCCGCCGCGGACGTCTTTTTTTGTCACGCCCTCCTTTTTCATTCGGTTTGAGATGAGGTCGGCGCGGACTTTTTTGAGGTTGAGCATTTTGAATTTCAGGCTGCACTCGTCCTTATGCACCCAAACGCTGCCGAACTGAATTGCGCCACCGGTGTGGTCGCCGTGGGCGTGGGTCGCCGCAACGGTAACGGGAAGGCTGGTGATTGAACGGACAACGGCTTTGAGGTTGCCTGTTCCAATGCTGCTGTCAATGAGCAGTGCGCTTTTTTCGCCGAGCAAAAGATAGCAGTTGTCGCGTCCGCATTCGTCTATTCGATAGGTTCTTTCGCCAATCTTTTCTGTTGTGTAAACATTTTTCATGACATCACTTCCGGTGCTTAGTTTTTCCTGTCAGCCGAGAAAATACTCTTTTGCGTTTTCAAAACAGATTCCGCCGATAATTTCCTTGAGCGCCTTTTCGTCAAACGGATAAAGTCCGTCATTCACCCATGAGCCGATAATATGGCAGAGAATACGTCGGAAATATTCGTGACGCGGATAGGACAAAAACGAGCGCGAATCCGTAACCATTCCAACAAAGCAGCCGAGCACGCCGAGGTTTGCGAGCGTTTTGAGCTGAGCTGTCATTCCGTCAATGTTGTCATTGAACCACCACGCCGAGCCGAACTGAATTTTGCTTTTTGCCTCGGCGGACTGGAAGTTTCCTAGCATTGAGCCGAGAACGGTGTTGTCCTTGGGGTTAAGATTGAAAAGGACGGTTTTCGGCAAGAGCTGCTCTTTGTCGAGCGTATCAAGAAAAATGGAAAGTCCCCTTGCCTGCCTCGGGTCGTCAATCGAGTCAAAGCCGCTGTCCGCACCGAGGGAGAAGAACGCGCGCGAGTTGTTGTTGCGCATTGCGCCGAGGTGAAGCTCCATTGCAAAGCCTTTTTGCGCATACTGTCTTCCGAGGAAGCAGAGAACGGCAAATTTATATTTTTCAAGCTCCTCTTTTGAAAGCGGAGCGCCGTCTTTCGCCTTTTTAAAGATTCTTTCAACCTCGCCGTCGTGAGCCGGAGCATAGGGAACAAAGGAAACGGACTGGTCGGACGCAGCCGCACCGAGCGATTTGAAAAAGTCCATCCTGAGGCAAAGCGCCGCTTTAAGGTCGGAAAAATTTTTAATCTCAATCCCGGCCGCTTTTGAGAGCAGAGTGAGATATTCCGAAAAATCATGCGTTTCAATGTTGATGACCTTGTCCGGACGGAAAGCCGGAAGAACCCGGAACGGGAGGTTTTCTTCAAGAAGCTTTTTGTGGTATTCAAGAGAATCGGCCGGGTCGTCCGTTGTGCAAAGGGCAAAAACATTCGATTGAGCAATCAGCTCACGCGGAGAAAAGCCACCGCGGCTGATTTTTTCTTTTGTTTTGTTCCAGATTTCCTCTGCGGTTTCGGGTGAAAGGGGCGTGTCAATTCCGAAATATCGCTGAAGCTCAAGATGGCTCCAATGATAAAGCGGATTTCCGATTGAAAGGGAAAGCGTTTTTGCGTATGCTTTGAACTTTTCAAACGGTTCTGCATCGCCCGTAATATATTCTTCCGGAATTCCGGCCGAGCGCATCGCGCGCCATTTGTAATGGTCGCCGGAAAGCCAGAGCTCACAAAGGTCAGAGGGCGTTTTGTTTTCAAAAATCTCCTTTGCGCTCAGATGACAGTGCCAGTCAAAAATCGGTTTATCTTTTGCGTAAAGAACAAAAAGCTCTTTTTCAATTTCATTGTCCAGAAGAAAATCCGGACCCATGAATTTTTTCATCGTATCACTCCTTTTGGCGCGTTATGAAGCCGCCGTCAAGCCTCACTCTTTAAGTCGGCGGTCACCTTGATTTTATTCCCGGCGAACGGTTTTGTCAAGCTTTCAAAAACGCGGCCGCCTCCGCATTTGATTTTATGCCCGGTTTTACAAAAAAACCGGCTTTGCAAAGCCGCTTTTTGTTGACTATTCCAAATGTTAGTGGTATTATTTATTTGAAGTATCTGCGCCCTTGTTTTTGCTTTCGGCGGAAAGGGGTGCAGCTATGAAAGACGAAAGGAACGGTGAAAACATGCAATATGATGTTGCCGTGATCGGCGCAGGCGTCTGCGGTGCGCTCATCACTCGGGAGCTTTCAAAGCTTGACCTTAAAATTGTAATGCTCGAAAAATTCAGTGATATTTCAATGGGCACCTCAAAAGCGAACAGCGCCATTGTTCACGCAGGCTTTGACGCGGAAACGGGTTCCCTTAAAGCAAAGCTCAATGTTCAGGGTGCTTCTCTCATGGCGTATTATTGCAACAAGCTTTCCGTGCCGTATAAAAATATCGGCTCGCTTGTTGTTGCATATTCATGGGAGGATATGCAGACACTTGAGGTTCTTTTTGAGCGCGGATTTGAAAACGGTGTTCCCAACATGGAAATCATCAGTCAGGAAAGACTGCGCGAAATGGAGCCCTATATCAGCGAAAAGGCGATAGGTGCGCTTTGGGCGCCAACCGCCGGAATTGTCAGCCCATATGAGCTTGCAATCGCCGCAACGGAGAACGCCTGCCTCAACGGCGCAAGAGTTAAGCGCAACAGCGGCGTTTTTGACATTGAGTTCAAAGATGACCTTTTCTTCATCACGACCGCCTCGGGCGTTATCAAGGCGAAATATGTTATCAACTGCGCCGGTGTTTTTGCCGACCAGATTGCGAATATGATCGGCGACACCTCATTTAAAATTATTCCCCGTAAAGGCGAATATTATCTCCTTGATAAAAACGAGAGCAAAATGGTCAACCATGTTCTTTTCCATTGTCCGTCAAAAATGGGCAAGGGTATCCTTGTCACCCCAACGGCGCACGGAAACGTCCTCATGGGACCGACCGCCATTGACCTTGATTTTAACAGCAAGCTTGACGTTGACACAACCATTGAGGGTCTTGACGAGGTTAAGCGCGCCGTCCGTGAGGTCATTCCGACCCTCACAACGCGCAACGCAATCACCTCCTTTGCCGGTCTGCGCGCCCACATTGCCGGAGATGACAGCGACTTCATAATCGGCCCGAGCAAGGCGAACGGAAAATTCATCAATGTTGCCGGAATTGAGTCTCCGGGTCTCACCGCCGCCCCGGCCATTGCAAGATATGTCGGCGGAATTTTCCGCGACATGGCTCCGCAGTATAAGCGCAAGGAAAAATTTGTCACAACACGCCCGGCTCCCGTCAGAGTCAATGAGCTTTCAGACGAGGAGAGAGCCGAGCTCATCAAAAAAGATCCGCGATACGGCCGCATAATCTGCCGCTGCGAGGGCATCTCCGAGGGAGAAATTGTTGACGCAATCAAGGCTCCCTGCGGCGCAAGGGACGTTGACGGAATCAAACGCAGAACAAGAGCCGGCATGGGAAGATGTCAGGGCGGCTTCTGCGGCTCAAAGGTTGTCGAAATCCTTGCGCGTGAGCTGGATATTCCGATGAACCAGGTCACAAAGCACGGCAACGGCTCAAAAATACTTTTCAAGAAGACAAAGTGAGGTGAAAATAATGCTTAAATACGATCTCGTTGTAATCGGCGGAGGCCCCGCCGGAATGGCTGCCGCGCTCAAAGCAAAGGAATGCGGCGTTAAAAAGATTATTATTCTTGAAAGAGCCGAAAGTCTCGGCGGAATTCTTGAACAATGCATCCACACGGGCTTCGGTCTGCATTATTTCGGAGAGGAGCTTTCCGGCCCCGAATACGCCGCCCGCTTCATTGAAAAGGTCAGCGAAACAGACATTGACGTTAAGGTTGACACAATGGTTACGGAAATCAGAACCGGAAACATTGTTGTTGCAACCAACAAAACGGACGGACTGATTGAAATCACGGCCACCGCCATTGTTCTTGCAATGGGCTGCCGCGAAAGGCCGCGCGGAGCGCTGGACATCCCCGGCTCGCGTGCTTCCGGAATCATGACCGCCGGAACGGCGCAGAAATATGTCAACATTGACGGCTATATGCCGGGTAAAAAAATTGTTATCCTCGGTTCTGGCGATATCGGCCTCATCATGGCGCGCCGAATGACCCTTGAGGGCGCAAAGGTTGAAATGGTCTGTGAGCTTATGCCGTATTCGGGCGGACTGACAAGGAACATTGTTCAGTGCCTTGAGGATCTCGGAATTCCGCTCAAGCTTTCCTGCACCGTCATCAAGACCCACGGCATTGAGCGCCTTGAGGGCGTCACCATTGCGAATGTTGACGAAAACCGCCGTCCGATTCCCGGAACAGAGCAGTTTGTTGAATGCGACACGCTCCTTCTTTCCGTTGGTCTCATTCCGGAAAACGAGCTGACAAGAATGGCCGGAATCATCATTGACCCCGTCACAAACGGCGCCGTTGTTGATGAAAACCGCCAGACGAACCGTCCCGGCGTTTTTGCCTGCGGAAATGTTTTGCAGGTTCATGACCTTGTTGACTATGTTACGCTTGAAAGCCAGATTGCCGGTGAGGGCGCGGCCAGGTATATCCTTTCAAAGAACCGCCGCCGCACCGTGAAATATGCTCAGACCAAGGCCGGAGACGGCGTCCGCTATGTTGTTCCGCAGAACATTTCTCTTGACACTGAGGACGACGTTAAGCTCTATTTCAGAGTCCGCGATGTCTATCGCAATGCAAAAATCACCGTCAAAAGCGGAAACAAAGTCATATATTCAAAGAAAAAGCCCAAGCTTTGCCCCGGCGAAATGGAGTATGTTGTCATCAAAAAGGACGATATAGCCTCGCTTGACAAAAAAGAGCTTGTTGTTTCAGCGGAGGTGTAAAAAATGAAAAGAGAACTTGTTTGTGTATCCTGCCCGATAGGCTGTTCGCTTTCTGTTGAGCTTTCCGAGGACGGAAAGGAAGTTTTGTCCGTCACCGGAAATACCTGCAAGCGCGGTGACAAATATGCAAGGGACGAATGCACCAACCCCGTCCGTATGCTGACCTCAACAATCAAAGTTAACGGCGGAAACCATCCCGTTGTTCCCGTCAAGACCTCCGCCCCGATTCCGAAAGGCATGATGTTTGAGTGCATGAAGGCCATCAACAAAGAGGTTGTTGACGCGCCGGTCAAAATCGGTGAGGTGCTCATCAGCAATGTTTGCGACACAGGCGTTGACATTGTTGCAACAAACGAAATGTAACAGATGAAATCCAAGGCGGCTTCTGCCGCATTGTTTGGAAAAAAGGAGAAAGCTCAAATGAAAGAATCAAAACTTCAGAAAAAGACCTCCGGCTTCCGGCTGTGGCTTCTTGTCTGGGGACTCGGCCTCGCCGGTCAGATCTGCTGGAATATGGAGAACCAGTGGTTCAACACCTTTGTCTATTCAAAAATTGCCAAGGATCCGCGCATCATCACCGGAATGCTCATTTGCAGCGCGGCAGCAACAACCTTTGCAACATTTTTCTTTGGAACCTGGGCTGACCGCACCGGAAAGCGCCGTGTTTTCATCTCCGTCGGATATATCCTTTGGGGAATTTTCACCATTGCGTTCGGACTGACAGAATTTATCAGCAAAACCCATTACCTTGTTGCCGCCATTGCCGTTGTTGCGGCGGATACCGTCATGAGCTTTTTCGGCTCAATGGGCAACGATGCCGGCTTTAACACCTGGACGAACGACATGATGACGGCCAAAAACCGCGGCCAGATCGGCGCCGCACTTGCAACTCAGCCCGTTCTCGGAACAATTTTCGGAACCGTTGTCGGCGGACTTCTTGTTGGCGAAAATGACAACTATATGCGCCTTTTTGTTGTCATGGGCGTTTTTGTCATTATTTTCGGCTTTATCTCAATGTTTGCAATGAGCAAGGGCGATGATGTTGCGCCGTCCGTCAGAGGCTCGTTTTCAAAGCAGTTCTTCAGCGTATTCAATTTTAAAGAGTTTTTCAAGCTCAAAGAGCTTGTTTTGGTCAACGTCATGGTTTCCGTTTTCTTCATCGGCTTCAATGTTTATTTTGCCTATATGGGCAACTACATCATTCACTATCTCGGCTATACCGCCGACATGATGGGAATTATTGAGGCCGTTCCGCTTGTTCTTGCAATGCTCACGGCTATCCCGATTTCAATCCTCATCAACAAGAACAAGAATGTTCCGGTGACATTTTTTGCAATCGTTGTGAATGTTATCGGCCTGCTTGTCATTGCACCGCTCAAGGCAGCGGATGTTGACAACACTCAGATTTTCAATCTCAGAATCTGGCTCGGAATTTTCCTTGTCGGCGTTGGATACGTTGCAATCCTTCAGGTCACCAAGGTTTGGACAAAGCAGCTTTATCCGCGGGACAGCAAGGGTCAGTTTGAGGGAATATGGATCCTCTTCTTTGTTCTTATTCCAATGATAGGCGGTTCCGTTATCGGCGAAAGAGTTGTCAAAACAAGCGGCGAAACCTTTGTTGACGCCGCCAGCGGACAGATGCAGTATATTCCGAACGGAAACATTTTCTCCGTCGGTGCCGTTATTATTGCACTGACCGTTATCCCGGCTGTTTTTGCCGCAAAGCAGTATAAAAAGAGACTTTCCGAGGGAAAGTAAAAAAGCACTTTAACCCAAAAGACCGGGGCAACGCATTTTTGTTTGCCCCGGTCTTTCTTTTCTTCCTCTCACCTCAGAAAAACCTTGCCAACTGAAAAAGTGTGTGCTATTATTAGTACTATTATTATCAGAAGCAAAGCAGGTGAAACAATGTTTAAAATGCCCGTTTATATTGCGCCGGATTTTTCAAAGGAGCCTTTTCTCTCCTTTCCGGACGTTAAAACCGAAAAGGCCGGAAACGGCTTTATTCCGGAAAATTTTTACGCAACAACAATTTTTCCCGAATATTTCAAAATCAACGGCGAATGGAAGCTGCTGACAAAAAGCAGAATGGACTGCTCCGTTGTTATCCGCAGCGGAAAGCCATATGCCGTTGAAATGCGTAACATTAAAGAGGGCGATGACGTTGTTGTTGGCCGCAGCGATGACGGAACAAACGGAGTTTTTGTCCATTGCAACGGCTTCCACGAGGAAAGCGAAACCCCAAAAAACAGCCAGAGCTTTGCTTTCAGGCAAGGTCAGTCGCGCGAAACCTCATATTCAAAGGATTATGATAAGCTTTATGAAATTCTGCGCCATGACCGCGACCACGGAAAAATTGTCTGGGTGCTCGGCCCTGCCTGCGCGTTTGACAGCGACTCGCGCAAGGCTATGGCGAACCTCATTGAAGGCGGCTTTTGCCACGCGCTTTTTGCCGGGAACGCTCTTGCAACCCATGACATGGAGGCTGACCGCTTCCACACGGCTCTCGGTCAGGATATCTATTCAAAAGAGGTCACCTTCAACGGCCATTACAACCACCTGCACCTGATAAATCTTGTCAGGAAAGCCGGCGGAGTGAAGAATTATATTGAAAAGAACAATGTTAAAACAGGCATCATGAGCGCCCTTGTCAGGAACAATGTTCCCTTTGTTCTTGCCGGTTCAATCCGTGATGACGGCCCGCTTCCGGACGTTATCGGAAACGTCTATGAGGCGCAGGACGCAATGCGCAAGCACACAAGCGAGGCAACAACCGTCATTGCCCTTGCAACTCAGCTTCACACCATTGCAACGGGAAATATGACCCCGTCATACCAGGAAGTTAACGGAGTTTTGAGGCCGGTGTATTTCTATGTTGTTGACGTTTCCGAATTCGCGGTCAACAAGCTTAAGGACAGGGGCAGTCTCAGCGTCACCGGCGTTGTCACCAATGTTCAGGACTTTGTTGTGAACATCGGGAAAAACCTTGTCGGATAAGCCGGACGGCGTTTCACACGGCAGCGTTAAAGAGCAACGCGAGCTTAAATATAAAAGCAAGCAAAAAGCGGGCGCCTTCCGGGGCGCCCGTTAAAAGTTTCAGCTTTCACCTTGTCAGCACGCCGCCATCGGAGAAAAGCAGCAAAAGAACATCCGCTTCCTCGCCGGTCTGCGCGTCAATATATATGAGCGCCTGACTGCCGTTTTTGTCTGCGCAATGAAGCTCATAGCAAAGCCTTTCCTTTCCGTCCTTTCCGGGAATGACGGCAACGGCACTGCTCCTGAGGCTCAAAAGCGGCGAAAGCCTTTTCTGCGCGGCTTTGAGGGTGATTTTTGCCGCCGGAAGGCTTCTTTCGCAGTGATTCATCAGAAATCCGCGCGCGTCAACGGCGGCAATTTTCCCGCTGTCAAGCGAAACGGAAACCTTGATGAGGTCGGCGTAAAACGTCACGGCATTTTCCTTGTATGCAAAATTTATTGTGCAAACGCCGTCATATGTGCTGTAATAGCTCTCTTTCATGTTTTCATAGCCGGCCTTTGAAAGGAATTCTTTTGCGCGTTTTGCGGCCTGCTCCTCCTTGAGCTGAATTTCAAGCGAGTGCTCCGGGTTTGTCATATAGCAAAGGAAGCCGCCGTTTTTTGTGATGGCAACGCTTTTTTCACCCTTTGAAAAGCAGAAAAGCTCAAGAGTTCCGGTCTCATCGCTGTCGCTGTGCAGTTCGGTTTCCCGGCATTCAAGGAGAAGCGCCGCTTTCTTTTTTGCCTCGTCTTGGGTGATTTGCTTTTTGCCCTTAACAAAAAGAGCTTCTCTTCCGAGCACACTGTCCGCAAACGGGCCGTCATAAATGAGCGTTGGATAGTCGGTGAGCGATTGTGCGGTGTCATTCATTCCGTCCGAAAAATACTCTGCACTGTCCTTTGAGCCGAGGGTCAGCGTTGAAACGCTTTTTTCAAATGAGACCGTGTCGTCATAGGTTCCGGCAAGCAGCTTGTCCATTCCGGAAGAAAGTGAGTTTGAATATTCAAACAGCGCCGAAAGCGCCTTGCGGTCACTCTCGCTGAGCGTTTCGTTTTTGGAAAGCTTTTTGTCGAGTGCAAGCGTGTAGTCGCCAACCTGGGAAAGGAATTTATAAATCCCGTCGCTTTGGAGTGTTTCGCTTGTAATCTGACCCAAGCCGACCTTTGCCGCGGCGGCGCTTTTATAAAGCTGAGTTCCGAGTGAGGTCAGCATCGGCTCCGTGTTGCAAAAAAGGCTTTTTTGAAGATTGACCGTTATTGAGTCAAGATTTTCGCAAAGCTCACTGACCGCTCTGCGCGAGGACTCAAGGGCGCTGCTTTTATATTTATTTGCGCGGACGGCAAAAACGATTGTTGACGCCGCAAGCACCGCGCAGAGAAAGGAAAGGAAGCTGACTGCTCTTATCCATGCGGTTCGGTTCGTTTTTTTCATTGCAAAGTTTTCCTCCTTTTTGCTGAAAAAAGGCACGCCTTTCCGGCGCACCTTTAAAATTCTTCGCCTGTCATTATCATTGACAGGAAAAGGGAAAAAATTCATCAGGCGGGTGTTGAATAATTGCAGAACGAAAACTCTGATGTCATATTTCTCAACAGCCGCACCTATCTTGCTTATTATCTTGCTTACTGTCTTGCTTATTATCTTACTATGTATGCAAAACAAGGCAAAGTGAATTCAAACAAAAGAGTGTTCACATTTTGGTTGTTTATTTCTTATTAAATATTGACATAACTAAAATATTCTGTTAAAATAATCATACAATATAAGTGCAACATATGTTGTGCTTTGGGCTGAACGAGAGTTCCAGGTCCACCAAAGCGGCGGGGA
>DJPI01000034.1:24512-60093 GCA_002438505.1 Ruminococcaceae bacterium UBA6416
CCCCGCCATTATTTATGTGGTGATTACATGAGAGAATTAAGCATATTTGTTGACGAATCAGGTGACTTTGGTCCATATAGCAGTCATTCTCCATATTATCTTTTTACCCTGCTTTTTCATGAGCAAAACAATTCAATAAATGATGAAGTTGCTGATTTAGACAGAAAAATACAAGAGCATGGATTTGCCGTTCATGCCATCCACACAGGACCCATTATACGAAATGAGGGCTATTACAAAAAGTTCTCACCCGATGAAAGAAAAAGGTTGTTCAATGACTTATTGTTATTTACACGCCATGTAAATATAAATTATCATGTTGTCAGTGTTGATAAAAGGCAGGTAAACGGGAGTAAAAAGTTGGTTGATGTGCTTTCAAAGCAATTAGCTCAGTTCTTGCGCGATTATTTGGAATATTTTATATCACTCGATAAAATTATTGTTTATTACGATTATGGACAAAGTGAAATCACAACGATATTAACATCTGTGTTTAATTCAATGTTTATAAATGTTGAATTCAGGCATGTGCAGCCGTGCGAGTATAAATTGTTTCAGGTTGCTGATATGATATGCACAATAGAGCTTTCAAAGCTGAATTTTGATAATAATAAAATATCAAAATCGGAAGAGCAATTTTATGAAAGCCATAGAAAATTCAAGGATTACTACTATAAGACAATCAAGAAAAAGAAGTTATAATATCAGAAAACCCCGGTAAGAAGCCTAACGCCCTTATCGGGGCGCTGTTTTGCTTTCAAAGCTTTTCAAAGGCTTCTTATAATATCAAAACAAGCAACGGCATCACGGGAGACTGAAAATCCAAAGTCGATTTTTCGAGTCAAAACGCCCGTTTCGCTTGACTATTCCGGCGGATTATTATATTATTAAAAATGGACATTTGTTGGCGGACGGCTGTTTTCGGCCGCTCCGCAGGAAAAGGAGCAATCTCAATGAAAAACACAGAAAAAACAATGGACAAGCTTGTTGCACTCTGCAAGGGCAGAGGCTTTGTATACGCCGGAAGTGAAATTTACGGCGGACTTGCAAACACCTGGGACTACGGCCCGCTCGGCGTTGAGCTTAAAACCAACATCAAAACTGCATGGCGCAAGAAGTTCATTCAGGAAAGCCCGTATAATGTCGGCCTTGACAGCGCAATTCTCATGAATCCGCAAACCTGGGTTGCCTCCGGCCACCTCGGCGGTTTTTCCGACCCGCTCATGGACTGCCGCGAATGCAAAACGCGCCACAGAGCCGACAACCTCATTGAGGACTTTGACGGAACAAATGTTGCCGGCTGGTCAAATGAGGAAATGATGAACTATATCAAGGAAAAAAGCATTCCCTGCCCCAACTGCGGAAAGCATAACTTCACCGATATCCGCCAGTTCAACCTGATGTTCAAGACATTCCAGGGTGTTACCGAGGACAGCAAGAACGAGCTTTATCTCCGTCCGGAAACCGCTCAGGGTATTTTTGTCAACTTCTCAAACATTCAGCGCACAACAAGAAAAAAGATTCCGTTCGGCGTTGCTCAGATTGGAAAATCTTTCAGGAATGAAATCACTCCGGGCAACTTCATTTTCCGCGTCCGCGAGTTTGAGCAGATGGAGCTTGAATTTTTCTGCAAGCCCGGAACCGATCTTGAATGGTTTGATTACTGGCGCTCTTTCTGCCGCGACTGGCTCTATTCCCTCGGCATCAAGGAGGAGAACCTGCGCCTGCGCGACCACGGAAAAGAGGAGCTTTGCTTTTATTCAAAAGCAACAACGGACTTTGAATTTCTTTTCCCGTTCGGTTGGGGCGAGCTTTGGGGCGTTGCGGACAGAACCGACTATGACCTCACTCAGCACATCAAGACCAGCGGAAAAAGCCTTGACTATTTTGACCAGACCACGGGCGAAAGATATGTTCCATATGTTATTGAGCCATCGCTCGGCGTTGAAAGGCTCTTCCTTGCCCTCATCACTCAGGCTTATGACGAAGAGGTTGTTGACGCGGAAAAGAATGACACAAGAGTTGTTATGCACTTCCACCCGGCGATTGCTCCGTTCAAGGCCGCCGTTCTTCCGCTTTCCAAAAAGCTTTCAGAGGAAGCGGGAGAGGTTCTTTCAATGCTTCAGAAGAAGTTTAATGTTGACTTTGACGATACCGGCTCAATCGGAAAAAGATATCGCCGCCAGGATGAAATCGGAACCCCGTTCTGCATTACCTATGACTTTGAGTCAAAGGAGGACGGCTGTGTGACAGTCCGCGACCGCGACACAATGGAACAGATTAGACTCCCGATAGCCGGGCTTTGTGCTTATATCGAAAAGAAAATTGAGTTTTGATTTTTGCAGAAGGCCGCCTTTCGGTGGCCTTTTTGCTGTTTTGTAATCATAAGTTGCTCAAAGCTAACCAACATGAAAACAAGTGGGCGCAAAGGCGAACTGATTGCGCTTGAGCGAACCTGATTCATTTATTAAGATTTATAATAAGACAACCACTGATTAAACGTCTTTTTCAAAAGAAAGGAGAATTCACACAATGGAAACAAAGGCAATGTCAGTTTTAAGCAGGATTGTTTCGGTTCTTGTCTCAGTCATCTTTGCCGCTTCCGGCGTTGTTTCACCGCGGCTCAATCAGCAGGTGACCCCCAAGGATGCGCAAAATCTGCGCATGTCCTTTGCGGCGTTTTCTGACACGCACCTGACAACCGAGGGCGTTGCAAGACAGACCATGCTCTCTCAGGGCTTCCGCGACCTTGACGGAAATGTTGACGCAATCGCCGTTGTTGGAGACATGACCGACCACGGAGAAAGAGAGCAGTATGAAAACTTTTATGACTGCGTCAAAAAGGACATCAAAAAGTCAAAGTTCATTCCCGTTGTCGGCAATCATGACACATGGACGGAAGATTTGCGCGAAAAAAAGCCCACCTATGAATTCATTCGCGCTTACAACAATTACAGCGGCAAAAAGCTTAAAAAGCCATATTTCACCGAAAAGGTCAACGGTTACACCTTCATTGTAATGTCCACGGAAACGGACAGAACCTCGGCCTACATTTCAAACGCCCAAATCAAATGGCTTGACAAACAGCTCAAAGCGGCAACCAAAAAGAACCGTCCGGTCTTTGTTCTTTGTCATTGGCCGATAAACGGTGTCTGCGGCCAGATGGAAATTGACCCCGATATGGAAATGGGTAAGCAGAGCAGCAGGGTTCAAAAAACGCTTGAAAAATATAAGAACGTCTTTTATTACTGCGGCCACGTTCACGCAGGTATGCGCGGCGAAATTTCAAACAAAATTTTCGGCAATCAGTCGATTGAAACCGTGAACGGCGTTCATTACATCAATCTTCCAACATATATGTATATCAACAGCGAAGGCTGGACGAGCAAAAACGGCGGAAACCTCCTTTCCGGCTTGGGATACATCACTGAGGTCTATAAGGACAAGGTTATCCTGCGCGCAAGAAACTTTGCTCTCGGATACTATACGCTGTTTTACTATAAAGAAATTCCACTTGAAAAATAAAAGGAGAAATTAGAATGAAGTATATCAAAACATTTTTCAGCGCCGTGCTTGCAATCCTTGCAGCAGTTTCAATGGCTGTTTCAGGCTATAACAACCCAAAGAACAACGCCCCGTTTGAAGCAAAAAGCGACGACGTTCTTTTCAATGTCACCTTGCTTTCAGACACTCACATTGACTATCGTGAGCTGTTTTTGCAGGCGTCTCTGCGCCTCGGCGTAACAAGCCTCAACAAGTCTAAAACCCCGATTGATGCCATTGTTATCTCCGGCGACCTGACAAATTACGGCGACAAAAAGTCAATGGACGCAATGTTCAAAACCGTTACCGAGGCAAAGCCGGACAGCACCCCGGCGTTCATCACAACCGGAAACCATGATATTGGCCACTCCTCAGACTCAAGCATCACGGAGGATGAGGCAAGGGCAAACTTCATTGAGCTTCACAACAAATATCTCGGAACCGATATTGATAACATTTATTTCAGCAGAGAAATCAACGGCTACACCTTTATCACAATGAGCGATGAATCGGACGATTCCTGGGATACACCGGAAATTTCAGACACTCAGATTGCGTGGCTTGATTCCGAGCTTTCAAAAGCAACGGCCAAGGACAGCAAAAAGCCCGTTTTTGTTGTTTGCCATTGGTCAATCAACGGAACAAACGGCCAGCAGATCGTTTGGGAAAACGGCGCAATGAACGATTCAAGCGACAAGGTTCAGGCCGTGCTTGAAAAGTATGCGGATAATAACATTTTCTATATCAGCGGCCACGTTCACACCGGCGTCAACAGCTCAGAGCTGCACAAGTATTTTGACGTTCACAATGTTGAGGAAAAGAACGGAATTTTCTATGTTAACCTTCCCGCTTACGGCTCACTCAACCGTTACGGTGTACCCTGGCCGGGAACCGGAATGCAGATGGAGGTTTATGAAAATGAGGTTCTCTTCAGACCGCGCAGCTATCTTTCCGGAAAGTGGTATGGCAATCACGAATACTCTGTAACGCTCCACTGATTCGGTTTTTCCGGCGGCAACACATGACAGAAATTTTTAAGGAGAAAACACAATGAAATCAATCGTTTCAATTTTTACGGCATTTGTGACAATGCTCACCATGCTCTGAAACACGGCGATGACAAAGGTTGATTCCGACGGTCTGCGCTATGTTGCGCTCAACGCCGTCAAGTCATATTTCATCAGCCAGACAAATGATGAAGTCACGGCGCTTAAGGAGAAAACCGGCGGCTTCATCAAGGGTGTCTGCCACCCGAACGGAAACTATGAGCAAATCAAAAACGCAAACATCAAGTGGGTTCGCTTTGACTGCGGCTCCCTTCCGTTTGAAAAGGACGGAAGCCTTTCAAAGGGCTATCTCAATTACAAAGCAAAAGCAAAGGCCTATGCCGATCAAGGCTTCAAGGTCATGTGCATAACTCCGTATCCGGATGATTTCATTGACGCCGGCCTTGATCCGCGCGATGAAAAGAACAAGGCGGAAATTCAGCGCATTGCCGCGTTTTATGCCACTGACCTTCAGGGCATTGTTTCGGCGTTCCAGATTACAAACAAAATGGGCGTTGAGCATTTCACCCTTCCGCTGACGCTTCAGGAGGCTGCGGATTTCATCGGAATGCAAGCCGAGGCAATGATGAGCGTTAAAAAGGACATCATAGTCGGCTTTAACTGCGGAGGAACAAAGCTTCATAACCTTTGCACCTATATGAAGCCGTATCTTCAGTATTGCGACTATGTTGGAATGGACGTTTATCTCGGCTGCTTTGACAACATTATGAAAGACCTTGTCTTTATGGACTTGATTCTCCGCTCGCTTTGGGCATACACCGGAAAGCCGATTATTCTTTGCGAGTTTGGCTATATCGGTTACGGCGAAACAAAGACGAACGAGCAGAAAAAGGAAATTCTCAAAAGCTACGGCTTTGAAAGTGAAGAGGCTGCACGCAAGGACATCATGACGTTCATCAACAATCTTCCGGAGGACTTCATGGAGCATATGCTCTCGCTTGAATATAAGGACGAAAAAGAGCTTGCCGATAAGCTTTTTGACACCGAGCTTGCAAACCACCTTTACAGGGAGCTTCCGGGCGGATATCAGCTGAGAAAATATACGCACAATCCGGAGGATCAGGGAAAGTTCTTTGAGGATATGTTCGAGCGCCTTTATAAGCTTGACTTCCTTTGCGGCTCATTTGTCTATTGCTATTCGGACAGCGATGCCTGCTATATCTGCGGCCAGTCTGACTGCCCGGTTGAAACCGGCTGGGGTCTTGTTGACCTCAACGGAAAGGAAAAGCCCGCGTATTACGCCGTTCAGAAAGCATACGCCGAAAACCACTGAGAAAATCAACCGACAACAAAAGGGACTGCCGCGGCAGTCCCTTTAATTTTTTGTTTTATCCTCTGTTCAGTATTTCCATAAACTCCTCGCCGGTTATTGTCTCTTTGCTGTAAAGATGCATTGCAAGCTCATCAAGCTTTGAACGGTTTTCCTTGAGAATTTCAACCGCTTTTTCGTGCTGCTTTTTAACAAGGGAAACAACAAGCGAGTCAATCTGCGTCTGCGTTTGGGCGGAGCAGGAAAGCGAGGTGTCACCGCCGAGATATTGATTGTTGACCGTTTCAAGCGCAACCATGTCAAAGTTTTCGCTCATTCCGTAACGTGTTATCATTGCGCGCGCAAGCTTTGTTGCCTGCTCAATATCGTTTGAGGCGCCCGTTGTGACCGTTGAACAGGCAATCTCTTCGGCCGCTCTGCCGCCCGTGAGGGTCGCAATTTTGTTTTCAAGCTCCCTTTTGCTCATCAGGTAATGGTCGCCCTCCTCAACCTGCATTGTGTAGCCGAGGGCGCCGGAGGTGCGCGGAATAATTGTGATTTTTTGAACCGGCGCGGAATCGGTCTGCTTCGCCGCAACAAGGGCGTGACCGATTTCGTGATAGGCAACAATGCGCTTTTCCTCGTCCGTGAGGATGGCGTTCTTTTTCTGATAGCCCGCAATGACAACCTCAATGCTTTCCTCAAGGTCGGCCTGAGTTGCCTCGTTCCGGTTGTCTCTGACGGCTCTGAGCGCCGCTTCGTTGACAATGTTTGCAAGCTGGGCGCCGGAAGCACCGGACGCCATGCGCGCAATATGCTCAAAGTCAACGTCCGGGGCAAGGCGGATTTTCTTTGCGTGAACTCTTAAAATTGCCTCACGGCCTTTGAGATCCGGAAGCTCAACGGGAACGCGGCGGTCAAATCTTCCCGGTCTTGTCAGTGCCGGATCAAGCGTTTCCGGCCGGTTTGTTGCGGCAAGAATGATGACGCCGTTGTTTCCGGAAAAACCGTCCATCTCCGTCAAAAGCTGGTTGAGGGTCTGCTCGCGTTCATCGTTTCCGCCGAGTCGTCCGTCTCTTTTTTGACCGATGGCATCAATTTCATCAATGAAAACAATGCAGGGCGCTTTTTCCTTTGCCTGGCTGAAAAGGTCACGCACTTTTGACGCGCCCATTCCAACAAACATTTCAACAAATTCCGAACCGGACATTGAAAAGAACGGGACGTTTGCTTCACCGGCAACGGCCTTTGCAAGCATCGTTTTACCGGTACCCGGAGGGCCAACAAGAAGAACGCCTTTCGGCATTGACGCACCGATGGAGGTGTATTTTTGCGGATTGTGGAGGTATTCAACAATTTCGGCAAGGTTTTCCTTTGCCTCATCCTCTCCGGCAACATCGCTGAACTTGATTCCGTCCGAGGACTTAACATAGACCTTTGCGTTGCTTTTTCCAAGGTTGAACATCATTGAGGAGCTTCCGCCGGTCATTCTTTCCGTCATTTTTTTTGAAAGGAACTGGCCAAGGATGAAGAAAATTGCAATCGGAAGCACCCATGACAAAATGAAGCTCAAGACCGGAGACATCTGCTCAACAATCTCCTGAGTGAACTGGGCGCCGGAAAGATAAAGCCTTTCCGTCAGTCCGGGGTCTTCCATTTTTCCGGTCTTATAAATGTTTTTTCCGTCCTTATCGGTGAAAAGAATGAGGTTTTCCTGAACCTCAACCTTTCCAACCTGCTTTTCGTTGACCATTGTCATGAATGTTCCGTAATCAACTTCTTTAATTTGAAGCTGCTTTATCGCAGGCATTATGATGACATTCAAAAGCAGAATGACAAGAAGAACAATGCCGTAATAATATAACAGCGGCTTTTTCGGTTTTTTAACTTCATTCATAGATATTTTCCTTTCTTTAAAGCGGATAGCCTTAATGATTTCAGGTTATGCCCGAGTGATTATATTATTGCCCGAAAACAAATGGATTTATTTTGTCAGATCGGTCATCTTCATTCCGGAAAACTTCTGACCCCAGGCGTTCGCCCAGCCCTCACAGTAAAGCTTGTAATATGAAACATTATTCTTTTTTCTGTAGCCCTCAAAAAAGTTGCACCAAATGGCGGACGGGAGGGCAATGACAAGATAATAAAGCGGACCGAGCAGCAGGCACTGCCATGTGTGGCCGTATTCATGAATGCGGGTGTTATATGTCCACTTTTTGTTCGGGTGCTGGTCGCGCATGAAGATGAAAAGACCGAGCGAAAGTCCGCCCTGATTCCACGGGAGATAGGTTATTCTTGCATAGCCGAACTTCTGATATCTCCTTTTCAGACCCTTTGTGCAGATGAGAAAAACAATTCCGCCAACAAGGTTGACCGGAAGTCCCCATGTCCATTGAACAAGATAAAACAAAAACTTTTTAAAATCGTTTTTAAAGTTCTTTTCCTTTTGCGCGGGTGCTTTTTGAGTGATGTCAATTTTCTTTTCCATACTGTATTGCTCCTTTTATAATTTTTCAGCGGACTTTTTCTTCTTCATGAACCTTCTGTTTTTCAATGAGAGCCCTGCGCTCCTCATCAAGCTCAAGGAGAATGATATATTCGCCGTTTTCGTCTTTTTCAAGCTCATGCGGCTCTGTGCAGCCATCGCTTTGTCCGAGCCATGTGTTTTCAAAATCCTGACCGGAGATTTCTTTGAAAACGGTCAACTCTTCATCTGTAAGAGCAACGGCTCCGTATTTGTGCTTTGTTGCAACGGCGGCACGAATCATTGTGTGGTCGCCCTTTGTCATTTTGAAGCGCTGAAGAAGATAAAGCGCAATAATCGCCGCAACAATCGGAATAATCGCAACGCAGACTCTTACGCCGAAAACCGCGGTTGAAGTCTGGGGATAAAGCGACCCGTTTGCCTTTTCATATTCCGTAACAGCATCTCCGGTAACAAGACCGAAACCGCCGAGGGCAAAGCCGACAAGTGCGGTCATAACACCGCCGACACTCTTTTTGATGAGGGTGTTGAAGGTTGAAAGAACTCCCTCTCTTCTTCTTCCGGTGATTGCCTCGTCAACATCGGTGAGATCCGGAAAAACATTGGTTGAAACAAAGCCGAGGCCGCTCATTCCGAACGGGTAAAGAACCATGCTGAGAATCATAAGAGCAATCCAAAGGAACTTTGAAGCGCCGCTTCCCTCCGGCTGCATGAAAAGACCGATTGCAAGACCGGCAACCATGAGCGGAGTGACGATGCTTCCGCACTTTTTCTTTCCGTGCTTCATTGTGAGCGCATAATTGAGCGGAAAGGCTGCAGCTTCCGCAACACCGGCGATTGCGTTATGAACGGCATAGAGCGAATACTGGTTTGCAAGATATTTGATGTAATAAACTTTTGTGTTGTTATAAAAGCCGGTTGAAAACTGATAAGCAACACTCATAAAGAAATACTGTCTGAACGATTTGTTGCGGAAAACCTGAACATATTCGTTGATAAGCCCTCTGACATCGAGCGGCGGATTAACCATATCAAGTGAAGACGGCTCTCTTACCGAACGATAGGTGAGGAAAACCGCAATGCAATAAAGAAGCGAAAGAACAAGACCGATGATAAGGAACGGCGCCTTTGCGTTTGAGTTGATGTCATTGTTGCAGCCGAAGATGCTGAGAATCATAACGGTAATTGCAAACGACGGAACCATTCCGGCGGAATTGAAAAGGTAACCCATTGAGTTGTACTGGGTACGAAGGTCATATTCCGGAGCAAGCTCCGGAAGCATTGCCGTGTGCGGAACACCAATGACCGTGTATGCGGTTTTATAAATCATATATGTAATTGTGAAATATGCCATTGTTGCGCCGGGGTGGGCTTTCCCGTCAAGGCCGAAACCGTTCCACATCATTGTGTATGAAATGACCATCGGAATAAGTCCCCACATGAGATAGCGGCGGTGGCGTCCGGTTTTTGAACGCGTTCTGTCTGTGATAATACCCATAATCGGGTCGGTTATCGCGTCCCAAAGCGTTGCAATCATAATTGAAACGCCGGCAAGCTCAAGCGAAAGATGAACAACATCGGTCAAAAAGACCATGTAATACATACTGATTATATATCCCGCGCCGGCAAGATACATATTCGCCCAGCTGTAATTGATCATCGGCAAGATGGCCGTTTTGAAGTCACCTTTAACGCCGATTGCTTTTTTGACCCGTTCACCGAGTGGGATTTTTTCCTGCATGTTCCTTTTTTCCATACGCTGTCCTCCCGGAAAAATTTTCTCTGAGCCGCCCTCCGGCCTGCTTTCCATTAATTTTAACACGTTACCACGCTAAAGTCAATAAAGTCGCACTCATAAAACGGCCGAATGCAAAAACATGACGAAAAAAAAATTTGCGTTTTGTCTTTCTTTCTGTTACAATGTTAAGTGAACAATATCAAGGAGACGATTAAATGAACATATGGCACGACATTTCACCGAAAAGAATCAAGCCCGATAAGTTCTATGCGGTTATTGAAATTTCAAAGGGCAACAAAAACAAATATGAGCTTGACAAGGAGACCGGTATGCTCAAGCTTGACCGCGTTCTTTTCACCTCAACCCATTATCCGGCGAATTACGGCTTCATTCCGCGCACTTATGCAAGCGACCACGACCCGCTTGACGTTCTTGTTCTTTGCAGCGAGCAGATAAGACCCATGACCATTGTTGAATGCAAGCCCATCGGTGTTTTGAAGATGACGGACAGCGGAATGAGCGATGAAAAAATCATTGCCGTTCCCATCAATGATCCTAATTACAATGCCTATGAGGACGTGTCTCAGCTACCGCAGCACCGCTTTGATGAAATCAAGCATTTCTTTGAGGTTTACAAAACCCTTGAGCATGACCACACAACAACCGTTTCTGAAATCTGTGATAATGAAGAGGCAAAAAGAATTGTTGCCTCCTGCATTGACAGATATATCGAATACTATCAAAGATAAAAAATTAATAACACAGAAAGGAACATCACCATGGGATTTTTGAAAGGTAAAACGGCAATCATCACCGGCGGCGGCCGTGCGGTTTTGAGCAACGGAAGCTGCGGCTCAATCGGCTACGGCATTGCAACGGCATACGCAAAGGAGGGGGCAAACCTTGTTCTCACCGGCCGCAACCTCAAAAAGCTTGAGGACGCAAAGGAGGAGCTTGAAAGGCTTTATAACATCAAGGTTCTTCCCGTTCAGGCGGACGTCAGCGCCGGCAGCGACAACGAGGCAAAGGTCAATGAGGTTGTTAAAAAGGCGGTTGACGCATTCGGAAGAATTGACGTTCTCATCAATAACGCGCAGGCTTCCGCCTCGGGCGTTACCATTGCCGACCACACAACAGAGCAGTTTGACCTTGCGGTTTACTCCGGTCTTTACGCCGCTTTTTATTATATGAAAGCCTGCTATCCCTATCTTAAAGAAACAAAGGGAGCGGTCATCAACTTTGCTTCCGGCGCCGGCCTTTTCGGAAATTACGGCCAGTGTGCATATGCCGCCGCCAAGGAGGGCATCAGAGGCCTTTCGAGAGTTGCCGCAACGGAATGGGGCAAGGACGGAATCAATGTTAATGTTGTTTGTCCGCTTGCGTGGACGGCTCAGCTTGAAAAATTTGAACAGGCATATCCCGATGCTTTCAAGGCAAACGTAAAAATGCCGCCGATGGGACATTTCGGAGACGTTGAAAAGGAAATCGGCCGCGTCTGCGTTCAGCTCGCTTCACCGGACTTTAAGTATATGAGCGGCGAAACGCTCACCCTTGAGGGTGCAATGGGTCAAAGACCATAAAATTTCAGACATCAAAAAAGCCGCTCCGTTTTGGACGGCTTTTTTTGTTTGAACCGGAAGGTTTTACTCCGCGGCGCCGCGGCCGAGTTTGTAAACCTCGCTTTCAATGAGGGCGGTCACCTCATCAACGTCAAAAACAAGGCCCTTTGAAAGGAGAAACTGAACAACCCAGTCCTTTTTCTTAATTCCGGCTTTTTCGCTGTTTTTAAAAAGCTGCTCCGCGGCCTTGACCGCCGTTTTAATCCAGAATTCAAGCCTTTCCTTTTTTTCGGCCGAAAGGCGCGAGCGCACAAACGGAATGAGAAAGCCCGTAAGTACCGCGGAAAGAAGCGTTATTGCAACTTCAAGAATTGTTGTAATGTCATATTTCATATGTTTTTCCTCCGTTAATTTTTTCCGCCCTTTTCAAGGTCGGTTATTCTGTGGTTTATAACCTTAATCTGTTCTTCAACAACAGGCATCCGTTTTGCAAAGTTGTTGTGTTCGCGCACCTCGCGCGTCAGCTCATCAAGCTTGCAGTCCGTGACGGCGCACCGAGTTTCAATTTTTGATTCTGTGCTTTTTGCCGCTCGAAAGCTCGTGATGACAACGCCGAGAAGGGTAAGCCCGCCCGTTATGAGGGCAACAATAATTTCAGTCATTTTTCACACCCTTTCGCAAAATGTCAGATCAACCCAGCCGCTCGGCGTCCGACCCCAGTCTCCGCTTGTTTCAAGCGCGGTGAACGTGACGCCTTTGACGTATCCGTCAACCTTTTTTCCGGAAAGGCTTTTGATTTTTGTCTGCGCGTCCGCGGTCATTTCACTGAATCCGACCCGGTCAAACTTTGTTCCGGCGCCTTTGCGCACATTCAAAACATCGGCCTTTGAAACCCTGTAATTTCCGGGATAAAACGCTTTTTCCTCCTGCGGACGGAAGTTTTCACGGCTCCATTTTTCCGGGTCGAGCCAGCCGCCGCCGGAGAGACTTTTGATTCCAAGGTGGAGGTGAATTCCGGTTGCAAAGCCCGTCATGCCCGTGAGACCGAGGACGGTGTTTTTGTCAACGGCCTGTCCGGGCTTAACGCTGATGCGGCTCAGGTGGTAATGCAGCATTTTCACTCCAAGGCGAGGGTAGGCAACCCAGACGTACTTTGCGTTTCCGTAGGCCTTGTCACGGCCGCAGGAGAGGATTCTTCCGTTTTCAATCGCGTATTGCGCAAGCTTTTTCCGGTTGGTTGCATAGTCTGCACCGCTGTGGAAGGAGGCGGTTTTTCCGCCCGGCGTTTCAATCGTACCGCGATAACCGAACGGCGAGGAAAGCCAATGCTCTCTGCCGTGAAAAATCAGCCTTGAAGCTTCACTCATGCCACCCCTCCTTTGAGAATGAGGTGCCAAAGAACAAGAACAACATTCAGACAAAACCACTCAGCCGCTGCGCGGAAAAGACCCTTTGCCGCGCAGATAACAATGTCCTTTTTCATTCGCATTCACCCCGGACACAGCCGTCAAAATTCCAGGCCTCAAGGTCATCCGTTAAAACAACACAGCCGATATCGGCCGCGGTTGAGGAAATATTGGGTGAAAAAACGCTGACCCCAAGTGAGCTGCAGGGAAAAATTGTTGGAATTCTGGCTGTTTTTCCGGTGAACGGAATGTCAAGGACGGTTCCGTCAAAGGTGAATCTCACAATTTTTTCCGCTTCCTTGTCCCAGTCAGAGTCAAAGTCAAAGGTTATCCTGTATTCCGCGTTTTCCGGAATGAGATATTTCTTTTTACAAATTGCTATCTTATTTGAAATTTTGATTTCGATGTTTTCCATCTATACCTCCTGAAAAATTCTGTGAATTGCGGCTTCACAATTAATATTTTACAGGCGGTTTTTGCTCTTGTCAATATTTTTCACGAACATTTGTTCGAGAAAATTTTCTCTTTCCGTGGCAAAAAGTCGCAAATTGAGTGAAAGGAAAATCCCGCAAGCATCCCGCCACAACAGTTTTTTAATCAAAGACTGACAGTTTTTGATGAATATTTTCGACCGAATCAAAGGTCTTTTAAATTTCCGTCTGTGCAAATTAATTATTTTTAATGAGGAATAAGCGTTATAGATTAAAAATCCGCGTCAAATCCGTTGACAAAGCATTGTCCGATTGTTAAAATTAAGTGGACAAAATCGAAGGAAGTGTTACTTATGAAAAAACTAATCTCGGTGCTTCTGGCTGCAATCATGGTTTTCGGGTTGTTTGTTCCCGTTTCCGCGGTTGAGCTTTCCGCCCGCTCGCAGTATCCGATTGTCTATTTCCGCGGAAACAGCGAGGACATTATTGACGAGGACGGAAATGTCGTTTATGATTTTGACGTTGACGGAGAGACAATCAAGCAGATGGTCAAAAAGATCATGCCGTATTTTGTCACGGCTTATCTCACAAATGACTTTGACGAATATTACAAGGTTTTCGGCGAGGAAATGAGCAAGCTTTATGACAGATGTATGCTTGATTCAAACGGAAACCCAAAGTACGGAACCGGCATTTCCGAGCAGGAGAAGCAGAACAATATTCGCGAAATGAACACAAACTATGCCGATTCAAACGGAAAATACAGCATTAACAGCTATGCCTTTGCGAACGACTGGCGCCTTGACCCGCTCAAGACGGTTGATGATGTTGAGGTCTACATTGACGGAATTCTCAAAGCCACCGGAAAGGACAAGGTCTGCCTTGCCTGCAAGTGTCTCGGCGGTGATCTCATTCTTGCGTATCTTGCAAAATACGGCACCAAGAAAATCCATGCCGTATGCTTCGGTTCAACCGTTGCCTTCGGCGGAGACCTTGTTAACGACACTTTCTCGGGTCACATGAAGGTGAACGGCGAAGGACTTTCCCGTTTTGCCAATGATTATTTTATGGACAAAATATTCTTCAACTCAAACAAGGTTCTCGGCGCGTTCATCGGTGAAACGGCGAACCTTGCTCTTGCAACCGGAATTGCGGATGGAGCAACGGACGTTTTCATGAAGTATCTTTACAACAGACTTTATGAAGGACTTGTTCCCGCCCTTGCAACCGCAACCTTTGCAACCTGGCCGGGATACTGGACAATGGTTACCGCCGACAGATATGAGGAGACAAAGAGCTTTGTTTTCGGCGGTGAGAACAGCGAAAAATATAAGGAATACGCCGGACTCATTGAAAAGCTTGATAATTATGACAAGCTGGTTCGCCAGCGCATTCCAGAACTGCTTAAAGACGCAGAGGCTGACGGAGTCAACATCTGCATCGTTTCAAAATACGGCTTCCAGATGCCGCCGGTTCTTGAATCTCTTGATGAGCAGGGTGATGTTTGGACAACAACAAGGTTCTCCTCGCTCGGTGCAACGGTTTCCAAGATTGGAACAACCTTCTCCGATGAATACATTGAATCACGCAAGGCTCTCGGCTATGAAAAGTATATTTCTCCGGACAAGCAGATTGACGCTTCAACCTGCATTTTCCCGGAGTACACATGGTTCCTGAAGAACGCCATTCATGACGATTGGACCTATGAAGAGGATTGGCTCATCACAACAACCTGCGATTCAGAAGAAAGAATCACCGTCAGAGACATTGACGGAAGGTCTCAGTTCATGGTTTATGACCGGGAGACCGACACCGTTACCCCCATGACGGAGGACAACAGCAAAACCGAAACATATGAAACAGAAAAGAAGCCGAAAAACAAGCTTCTCAGCGCCCTCACGGCTTTGTTCAAATGGTTCAAGGCACTTAACGATTACTTAAGGCAGCTTTTCAAAAAGAAATAACATATAATTAAAAACGGGCATCCGATTTTTTTGGGTGCCCGTTTTTTCATTAGAACTTGTTCTGATGATTCTGCTGATTCTGCTGCTGATTCTGCTGATTCTGCTGCTGTTGCTGCTGATTCTGCTGCTGTTCGTTCTGCTGCTGTTGCTGCTGACGGTTCTGCTTATTCTGCTTTGCCATAACTTTTTCTCCTTAATCGGGTTTTTTGAGTAACCGCCGGTCAACTGAGAAGCGCGCTTTGAGTTCATTTTGCGCTTTCAATCAATCAGGGTCATCAGGAAAAATCTTTCCCGTGTTAAGTGTGTGCAGTTTGAAGTTGATAATCCACGCAGACAGGTATGTATAATTTTCCAAGTTTAAAAAATTACTTTTAATTTGTGTTGGCATTTAAGATTTTGGGGTATATAATATAAATAACAGGACTCCCCGCACCTCTCAACGATGTGCCCCAGGGGAGACATTTTTTATTTGGATGATTATAAAACTGTTCAAAACAAAAGAGCCGCCGCGAACGCGGCAGCTCCGTGAAGTTTAACGGCAACTCAAACCATGTCAACAAAGTGCTTAACAAGGATGAGAAGGTCTTTAATCAGTCCCATCAAAGTGATAACCTTTTCCATCACGGCAACCTCCTTCGGTATAAGCTTTTAATTCCTACACCTATACTATAGCACCGCGTTCACAGTTTGTCAACAATTAATACGCAAACAACAATTAAAAATTCTATATCACCTTTTGTCTGCAGTTCTTTTCCGCTTATTGCTGAGCTTCAACAAAGCGGATAACATCTCCAACGGTTTGAAGATTCATCGCATCGCGGTCGGAAATTGAAACGTCAAACGTCTCCTCAACCGCTCCGGCAAGATTGATGAGCTGGAGCGAGTCGAGCGCAAGGTCATTTTTGAAGCTGGTCTTTTCGGTGATTTTTTCCGGTTCAATGTCGGTATATTCCGAAAGGAGTTCGGCAATTTTTTCAAGCATAGTTTTTATCCCTCAAATCTGCATATTTTTTATATTCTTCCTCAACGCTTTTTCGGATAATCTTCAGCGTTGAGGTTTTTTCAAATTCGTGGCGCACCGCCATAACATCGGCAACGCGCTTATATGCCGGAAGGCTTTCATTGAGCTTATAAATCTCTTCTGAAACCTTTTCAAGCATTTCACTGTCACTGTCGTTTTCAAAAAAGCCTTCCTTCACGCTCACTGCAAGGGCAAGGAGCCTTGCCGTTTCGCCGTTTGCGCGGCGGGTATGCTCAAGAAGAACGGCCTCCTTGACAAACGGACAGTTTTCCGTGAAATACTCTTCAAGAACTTCCGTGTGAATATTTTTTCCGTTGTCAAGAATAATGAGATTCTTTTTCCGTCCGGAGATGTAAAGATTGCCCTGCTTGTCCATCCGGCCGTAATCACCGGTCAAAAACCAGCCGTCCTTGAAAGAAGCCGCGGTTGCGCTTTCATCTTTGTAATATCCCTTTGAAATGTTGCTCCCTTTAACGGCAATTTCACCGATTCCGTCCGCGTCCGGCGTGACAATGCGGCATTCTGTTCCGCTCACGCACTTTCCAACGCTTTCACAGTTTTTGATAACATTTCCGTTGACCGCAACAAGAGGCGAGGCCTCCGTCAGTCCGTATCCTATGTATATTGAAAAGCCGAGCGCTGCAAGGAAACGCGCCCTTTCGCCGTTGACCGGAGCGCCGCCAACGGATATCACGGGAAAGCGATAACCGAACTCTTTGCGCACGGACGCAAAAAGGAGCCTTCTGATGTCGATGCCGGCTCTGAGGAGAGTCTCACTGAGTTTTGCCGCCTTCAAAAGCTTTTTAAGCCTTCCGGCGGAGGATGCGCCTTTGATTATCTGTTCATATATATTGTCCATAAGCAGCGGAACGGCCGCCATGGCCTCCGGCTTGAACTCGGCAAGATTTTTTCTGAAGCGGCGCAGGCTGTCATTGATATACAGCACCGCATTGAGGCAAAGCGCCGAAAGAACGCAGCACGAAAGCTCATAGGCGTGATTCATCGGCAAAACGGACATTGCGCTGTAAAAATGCTCAATCGAGCCAAGAACCGCGTTGACGTTTGAAGCAAGGTTGCGGTGGGTCAAAACAACGCCCTTGTTTTCCCCCGTTGTTCCGGAGGTGAAGATAATTGCCGCCGGATCCTCCGGCTTTGCGCAAAGCAGCTCGTTTTCATCTCCGATGCGCTCAAGAAGCTTCCTGCCTTCAAAAAGGACAGCCTCAAACGCGAGCTCTCCCGAGCTTTCGTCCATGCAGACAGAGAGGAAGTCCGCCTTTGTTTTGCAGCCGAGCGCGGCGTTTTTATATGTCCGGCTGAAAAACAGCGCGCCGCAATCAGCCTTTTTGCAAAGCCTTTCAATCTCCGGGTCGGTCAGCTCCCTGTCAATGGGAACCGCGACCGCGCCCAGACAGCTTGCGGCAAAAAAAGTGATGAGCCAGTTATATGAGTTTTCGCCAACGATTGCGATGTGTCGGTTTTGAAAGCCGCGGCTTTTGAGAAATGCGGCAATGGAAAGAACGTCAAAATAAAAATTGTCAACGGTGTGAGTAACAGCTTCCCTTTTGACCCTTTCAACAACGCAGTCTCGGCCGCTGTAGCAAAACTTCATCCTTTTGAGCATATCGCAAAGCGACTCAAGTTCCCCCCGGCTGAAAAAGAGCCTGCGCCTGCTTTCAAGTCGGCGTTTATATTCTTTGGTCGGTTTTTCCATAGCTTTATCGAATCCTTTGCACGTTATCTGTTTTCAAAGCCGGGAGAAACCAGCTCAAGGAGAGTTTCAACCGTTGTTTCCGGCGCATTGATTCCGGCCTCAATGGCCTTGAGGGCGTTTTTGTGCAGGGCTTCAATGTGCTCTTTTTTGAGGATGTTGGTGCGGAACATATAGTAAAAATCAAGGCCGCCGTCCGTTGGGTCAACGAACGAGAACGCATAAAGCGGCATAACATATCTTCCCGGGTTATAGCCGCGGAAAGTTTCCTTAACGTCCGGGCCGAAAACATTCAGCCGCGCAAGCGGAAGCCAGGTATACATCATGAATGACGGACCCTGGGCGGCGCTGTAGCCGTAAACTTCCTGTTGAATTTTTCTTGATGAAAGATAAGGAAAGTTCATGTGTCTGAAAAGCTCCGTGCGCAGAGCCGAGATTTCATCAAGCGTCTGCATGAAGCTGTTCTCGTTTTTGAGAATAACGCGCGTCATGAACGGCTGAGCAAGACAGCCGCCCATGTGCTGCTCCTTTTTTGTGACTCTCCGGCCGCAAAGCACCATCATGAACGTGTCATTGATTTTGTCATGGAGAGCCGAGGCATAAAGGCGGAAGCCGGTTTGAATAAGCGTTTCCGGCGCTATGTTGTTTTCACGGCAGAAGTCAAGAATTTTTTCCGCCTTTTGCGGCTCAACGCGAACGTGGAAAAGTTCGCAGCGGTCATGAATCGGGTCATAGGCCGCAGGAACGCGCAAAGCGGGGTTCTTTTTCTTTATCCTCTGCTTTTCAAGCAGCTGCTTTCCGTGGAGGCCGCAGTAGTAAGGCTCGCCGCCGCGCTTGTGATATTCACGGATAAATTCGGCGTCTGCGGAGTATTTCTTTTTGTTTTTAAGATAAGCGAATTCTTTTGAAAGGTGCTCCTCAAAGCTTGAAAGGGGCGCCGGAAGCGGCTGCCTTTTTTCAAGCGCGGAGTATATTTCAAAAAGGTCTTTATAAAATATTGAAACGGCGAGCGCATCCATAACCATGTGGCAAACATTGAAAAACACGCCCTGTTCACCGTTTTCATTTTTGAAAAAGTAAATTCTGAAGGTTTCGTCCTTGAAAAATTTCACGGGCTTTTCCGCGTCTGCATTGAAGAATTCGGTCTGCTCCTTATCGTCACGGAAGCGAAGGACGCGGATTTTTTCAAGCTCAAATTTTTGAAGGAAGTATTGCTTAACCTGCCTGTCCTGCTTCAAAAAGCGCAGACGCAAGCAGTCATTGCGGGCAATTTCAATGTTGACCGCTTTTGCAAGAATGCGAAAATCAAGCTCCTTTTTAACGGAAAAGGAGGTCGGAATTTGAATCACCTGCTTGTGAAGGCTGTATTTAATCATGAAATACATCGTCTGCTGCGAGGGTGAAAGGTCATAGAGCGTTCCGGTAACGGTTTTCTTCAATTTCAACATCTCCTGTTTTGGCGGCGCAAAAAGCGCCATAGTTTCTCCACTTATTTTATAAGCCAAACCTATGAAAATGTTGTAAACACTCTGTTAATACGCAGTTAATAAATACACAAAAGTCACCCCGAAATTCGGCAATTCAAACACAAAACTCCGTTATGTATGAGTTGGGACAGCGTGTGTCAATAATACACTTTTTTGCAGCCATAGCTTTTTGAAATTTCCTCGCCCTTTTGAATGAGTGCGTTTGTAACCTCGTTGCGGTCGCAGCCGTTTCTGACCTTTCCGCCGCAAAAAAGCGCAACCGGAAACCTGTCCGTAATTCCGTCAACAATGACAACGCTCATCAGTCCGCAAAGCGCACCGTCTGAAAAGCAGAGCAAAACGCTGTGGCCGGTTTGAGCAAGGACCTCGTCAAAGCGATCACAAAGCGCAAGGTCAAAGACAGGCTTTTTTTCAAACGCAAGGTCAAGAACGGAATAAAGGTCAGTCCGGCAGGCTTTTCTGACTTCAATTTTCACAAAATCACTCTCCCGTAATTTCACCGCAGGGCGGCTTTTTTGAAATATATATGAGAGAGCGCGCATAAAAATGAATAAAGCTATCAACCGAGGTGACAAAAAAATGGACTGCTGTTCAATAACCGAGCTGAGAAACAAGGAGGTGATAAACGCAAAAAGCGGCTGCCGGGTCGGCTTTGTTTCGGATGTTGAAATCAACACCTGTGACGGCAGACTGACTGCAATCATTGTTTGGGGAAAATGCCGCTGCTTCGGCCTCTTTGGAAGGGAGGATGATATCCGCATCTGCTGGAACGATATCCAGGTTATCGGAGACGACACGATTCTTGTTTGCGCAGACATTCCCGAGCGACCCTGCCGCGCACCGAAACGTCCGGGCGGCGGAAAGGGCGGACTTTTTGAAAGCCTTTTTCGATATTGATTCTTCAATACGATAATATTATCATTAACGCCTGCCGTTGTCAAGAACGGCAGGCGTTAATGCAAAAACAAAAGTCTTATCTCTTTGAAACCTTTCGCTGAATGGCCTTAACGGTTTCAACAATCGGAATGATGAGGAAGGCGAGGAGGAGGGAGATGAGATATGCCCTCATGTCAATGTGGGCAAAGCCAAAGAGATTTGAAAGGAAGTCAACCTCAACAACGGCCGTTGTCAAAAGCAGCGATGCCGCCATTGCAAGATACAGCGCTTTGTTGTGGCTTCCGGAAAGGAGCATTTTAACCGATGAGCCGCGCTGTGAACGCATATTAAACGAATGGAAAATTTCACACATGGACATTGTGAAGAACGCCATTGTCATTCCCTCGGCGCTATCCTGAATGTTATAAAAAACAAGCTTTCCCGTTTCAAGGAATTCTCCGATATAAAACGCAATAACAGTGAGAACGGTCACAAGAACGCCTTGATAGAAGCAGTCAAAACCGAGTCCGCCGGAAAAAATTCCGTCCTTCTTCGAGCGCGGCTTTCTTTTCATGATGTCGCTCTCCGGCTTTTCAAGGCCGAGCGCAAGAGCCGGGAAGCAGTCCGTAACAAGATTGATGAAAAGAAGGTGCGGCGCCTGAAGGATTGTGAAGTTCATCACGGACGCAAAGAAAATTGCAAGCACCTCTGAAAGGTTTGAACCGAGCAGGAACTGAATCGCCTTGCGGATATTGTCATAAATTCTTCTTCCCTCTCCAACGGCGGAAACGATTGTTGCAAAGTTGTCATCCGCAAGAACCATGTCCGCAACATTTTTTGTGACATCGGTTCCCGTGATGCCCATTCCGATTCCGATATCGGCGCTTTTGATTGAGGGCGCATCGTTGACTCCGTCACCCGTCATTGCCGTCACAAAGCCCAGAGAGCGCCACGCATTGACAATTCTTGTTTTGTGTTCCGGCTGAACACGCGCATAGACGCGGATTTTTTTAACTATGTTTCTGAATTCCTCGTCCGAATATTTGTCGATATCCGCGCCGGTCATGGCCTGACTGTCCGTTTTGAGGATTCCCAGCTCTTTTGCAATCGCCCTTGCGGTGTTAATGTGATCGCCAGTTATCATCACGGGCGTTATTCCGGCCTGCTCACACTCCTTGATTGCCGCCTTGACCTCCGGGCGCACCGGGTCAATCATTCCGGCAAGGCCGAGGAAAACAAGCTCGTTTTCAAGCTTTTCGCTTGAATATTCACTCGGCTCGGCATCATACGTTTTATATGCCGCGGCAAAAACGCGCAGGGCTTTGTTTCCCATTTCGGTGTTTTTTTGAAGGATTTCTTCACACTTCTTTTCCGTGAGGGGAACGGGCTTTCCGTTTTCAATGCAGCGGGTGCATTTTTTGAGGATTTCGTCCGGAGCGCCCTTTGTGTACTGAACAAAGGCTGAGCCCTTTTTGTGAACGGTTGACATCATCTTCCGTCCGGAGTCAAACGGAATTTCACCAACACGCGGCTGCTGCTTTTCAAGCTCTGTTTTTTCAAGTCCGAGAGCCTTTGCCCGGTTGATGAGCGCAACCTCGTCCGGCTCTCCGGTGCCTTTTTCGTTTTCATCAACCTCGGCGTTGGTGCAAAGTGCCATTGCAGCGGCAAGGCGCTTTTCATCCTCAGAAAAGGTTTCAACAACGGTCATCACGTTCTGAGTGAGCGTTCCGGTTTTGTCTGAGCAGATTATCTGAGTGCAGCCGAGCGTTTCAACGGCGGTCATCTTGCGGATTATTGCGTTCTTCTTTGCCATATTGGTGACACCCATTGCAAGAACAATGGTCATTACGGCAACAAGACCCTCCGGAATTGCCGCAACGGCAAGCGCAATGGCCGTGATGAAGGAGCGCAGAGCAACCTCCATGAACTCCGGTCTTTGCGCCGCCATGAAATATTTTGTTATAAGGTCAAACGCGAAAATAAAAATGCAAACGCCGATGACAAGCTTTGTAAGTATCTTTGAAAGCTGGCCGAGCTTGATTTCAAGCGGAGTTTTTCCGTCCTGCGCAAGAGAAATTGCGGCGGCAATCTTGCCCATCTCGGTATCCATTCCCGTTGCGCAGACAACGGCTTTTCCGCGTCCGTAAACAACGGTTGAGCCCATGTATGCCATGTTCTTCCTGTCTCCGAGGGGAACGTCATCCTTTCCGTTCTGCATGAGCGCAGCCGTGAGCTTTGAAACCGGAACGGATTCGCCGGTGAGCGCGGCCTCCTCAATTTTCATGCTTGCGCATTCGATTATCCGGCAGTCCGCCGGAACGGCATCGCCCGCGTCAAGAAGAATAATATCGCCTTTAACAAGCTCTTCACTTTTGATTGAAACAATTTTTCCGCCGCGCAGCGTTTTTGTTGTTGCGGCAGACATCTCCCGCAGAGCCTCAATGGCCTTTTCCGCCTTGCTCTCCTGAAGAACGCCGAGAACGGCGTTGACAATGACAACAAAAAGAATGATGAGTGAATCCGTTGGAACGGCTGCGTGACCTTTTTCGGCCATGTCCGTGAAAGCGGAAACAGCCGCGGCAACAAGAAGGATGATTATCATCGGATCCTTCATCTGAGAGAAAAAGCGCTTCAAAAGCGAGTCCTTTTTTCCTTCGGCAAGCTTGTTTTTTCCGTCCCTTTCAAGCCGTCTTGCGGCTTCTTCGTCTGTCAGTCCTTCTCTTGAACTTTTGAGGGCCGAGAGAACATCATCGGCGGAGCTTAAGAAGTAGTTCATATGTTCTTTCCTTTCTTCCGCAGCGTGAGGGCTGCACAACATAATTATATGCAAAAAAGGCCCTTAGCAAAACATAGCCGTAAGCATATGTTCTGTTAAAGGTCTTGTTACCGGAAAATACGGTCCGCAAACCGGTTCTGCGCAAAAAAAGGGGGGGCAAAACGGGATGACGATTTGCGGCGATGAACTACTCCCCTTTAATTGGGTTTCCTGCCGGGTTAGATAATAACATAATATGAAAAATCTGTCAAGCCGGTCATTCCGAAATCTGGCTTCCAACGCGGGAAATGATTTTTTTATAGACATAGGAATATGAGATAACGGTGACGGCGAGGGAAAAGACCTCCGCAATCGGGAACGCCCACCAGACGTTTTCAAGAACACCGGTTTTTGAAAGGAAATATGCAACCGGAACCAGAACAACAAGCTGGCGCGTGAAAGAAACTATCATTGAAAAATGGCTCTTTCCGATGGCTTGGAAGACCGAGCCCATTGCGATGGAAAAACCGGCAAAAACAAAAGAAAGACTTATTATTCTCAGCGCTGGAACGCCGATTGAAAGCATGCTGTCCGAAGCGTCAAAAATTTTGAGCATTGTGTCCGGAATGAGCCACATCAAGGCCGTTCCGACCGCCATGATTGAACAGGCAAGAACCATGCTGAAGCGAACGGTTTTTGTCATACGCTTGCGGTTGCCTGCGCCGTAATTGAAAGCGATTATCGGAATAATGCCGTTGTTCATTCCGAAAACCGGCATGAAAACAAAGGACTGAAGCTTGAAATAGACCCCAAAAACAGCCGCAGCCGTTTTGGTGAATGAAAGGAGAATTTTGTTGACCGCATAGGTCATGACGGAGCCGATTGCAACCATGATGATTGACGGAACGCCGATTTTATAAATTTCACCGATGATTTTTCCGCTCGGCCTGAAGCCTTTGAGCTTCACGGTGACCTCCTTGTTGAAATGGTGATTGAGGATGAGCGCAACAATGAAGGCAGCAATCTGACCCATAACGGTTGCAATGGCGGCTCCCTTTGCCTCAAGGCGGGGGAAGGGTCCGATTCCAAGAATGAAAAGCGGGTCAAAAATCATGTTGATTGCCGCGCCAATGAGCTGGGTTATCATTGAAAAAACCGTCCGCCCCGTTGACTGCATGAGCCTTTCAACCATTATCTGGCCGAAAACGCCGAACGAGAGTGCGCAGCAGACGGTCAGATAATCAACGCCGTAAGTGTATATTTCAGTATCGGCGGCGACCTGCGTTTTGAAAAACAGCGGCGTTGCAAAGATGCCAAGGAAGAAAAAAACAATTCCGCTGATGATTGCAAGAAAAACGCCGTTTGAAGCAACGGCGTTCGCTTTGTCATAATCTTTTGCGCCGAGACTTCTTGAAAGCAGGGCGTTGACTCCAACGCCGGTTCCGGTTGCAACGCCGATCATCAGATTCTGAACCGGAAAAGCGAGCGAAACGGCGGTGAGCGCGTCCTCGCAGACACGGGAAACCCACATGCTGTCAACAATGTTATAAAGCGCCTGAACAAGCATTGAAAGCATCATTGGAACGGACATTGAAACAACGAGCCGCCCTATCGGCATGACTCCCATTTTGTTTTCCTTTTGCATTTTTTATCCTCCGGATATAACTCATATTGTTTTAAACATAGCAATATATTATATCATGCACGGAGGGTGTTTTCCAGCGACTTTTGAAACTTTTTTGTAGAATTTGCAGTAATTGTGTCGCTTTTCTTTATGCAGATTGCGCAGGAAGCAGCAAAATTGCAAATAAAAAATAACCGTCCTGTTAACAGGCACGGTTATTTTTTTCTTATAATTCAAATGCTTGACTTTTTTCAGCCAAAAGGCGGCTGCCTGAAATTCAAGGTCAAACCTTTTCAACCTTAATGAGGTTTGTGTTTCCGGAGATTCCGTTGGTCAGACCGCCCGTTATGACAATCAGGTCATCCTTTTGAAGGCCGAATTTTTCCCTTGCAACGCCCGTTGCGGTGTAAAAGAGAACGTCAACAGACTGGAAAACATCACAGAGCGCCGGAGTAACGCCCCAGGAGAGCGCAAGGCGGTGATAGGTCTTTTCGTTAACGGTCAGTCCGATGATATCAACCGGGGAGCGGAAACGGGAAATCATTCTTGCCGTTGTTCCGGAAAGGGAGCAGGCAACAATGGCCTTTGCGTTTATGTCAATGCTCATTGCGCAGGTTGAATGAGAGATTGCGTCAAGGGTATTTTTAATTTTGAACGAGGTTGACCAGAACTGCTTTTTATAATTGATGCATTTTTCTGTTTCCTCGGCAATTTTTGCCATTGTCTGAACAGCAAGAACGGGGAATTTTCCGGCGGCTGTTTCAGCGGAGAGCATCACCGCGCTTGTTCCGTCATAGACTGCGTTTGCAACGTCTGAAATTTCCGCCCTTGTCGGCCTCGGATTATGAATCATTGACTCAAGCATTTCCGTTGCGGTGATAACGCGCTTTCCAAGCAGGCGGCAGGTTGTGATGAGCTTTTTCTGGATTGCCGGAACCTGTTCAAACGGAATTTCAACGCCCATGTCTCCACGGCCAATCATGATTCCATCGCACTCCTCGGCAATCTGTTCAATGTTGTCAACACCGGAGCGGTTTTCAATTTTTGCAATGAGGCTGATGTCGTCATAGCCGTTTTCCTTGAGGAAGTCTTTGACCGCAACAAGGTCGCTCTTCTGCGAAACAAAGGAGCAGGCAATGAAGTCAATGTCTCTTTCCATTCCGAAAAGGAGATCCTGCTTGTCCTGTTCGCTGAGATAGTCGTGATGCATGACCTTGTTGGGAAATGACATGCTTTTCCTGTCTGAAATTTCGCCTCCGGCAATAACCCTTGTGACAACGGCGTTGTCCTCAATTTTTGTGACCTCAAAAATCAGCAGGCCGTTGTTAACAAGGATTTTTTCTCCAACGGCAAGCTCCTTCGGAAGGTCTTTATATGTGACGGAAACCTGCGTTTCATCACCCTCAACGTCATCCGTTCTGAATGTGAATTCTGCGCCGTCCTTGAGAACGGCCTTTTTGTTTTTGAATGTTTTGATTCTGTATTCCGGCCCCTTGGTGTCAAGCATTATTGCAACGGGAAGCTTCAGCTTTTTGCGAACTTTTTTGATGAGCTTGATGTTTTGGTCGTGCTCGTCATAGGTACCGTGGGAAAAATTGAGCCTTGCAACGCTCATTCCGGCAAGACACATTTCGGTAATGGTCTTTTCATCGCGGCAGGCCGGACCTATTGTGCAGATTATTTTTGTTTTTCTCATAAGTTTCACACCTCTCTGAAAAGCCCCGAATGGTATATTTCCGTTCGGTTCCATATAATAATACTATATTTTTGACATAAATTCCATATATTATGAAAAATATTAATAACCAAAAGCCGCCAATAATATTGAAAAAACAAAATTGTTTTTCGTATTTATTACACAGAATTCGCGCTGCAAAAGAGCGGTTGGGGAACCGTTTTTTGTCATTCAACGTCCTGAAGCGCGGCATAGCCCTCCTCACCGGTGCGGATTTTAACAACATTTTCAACGTCATAGACAAAAATCTTTCCGTCTCCGATATGGCCGGTATAAAGAACCTTTTTTGCCGTTTCAATAACGCTTCTGACCGGAACCTTGCTGACAACAATGTCAAGCTGAACCTTCGGAAGGAGGGTCGGCTCAATTTCAACGCCGCGATAAAACTCCGGCTTGCCCTTCTGCGCTCCGCAGCCAAGGACATGACTCATTGTCATGCCCGTAATTCCAAGCTCGGTCAATGCGTTTTTGAGCTTTTCAAACCTTGATTCCTTGCAGATGATTTCAATTTTGGTGAACTTCACGCCGTCCTTGCCCTTTTCTTCAAACGAAGGCATTTTTTTAACTTCAACGGCTTCGGCAACGGGAACATCGCCGGAAACGGCCACAGCCTCCGTCTCGTCATATGCAGTGTCAGGCAAGGTTGCAAAGCCGGCATAAGCGGTGAGAAGTCCGTGCTCGGAAACATCAAGGCCGGCCAATTCATCCTCCTTTGAGGCACGCAAGCCGATTGTGTGCTTGAGAACGAGGAACACTGCGGTGATTATTGCGGCAACATAAAAGGCAACGCTGACAACGCCGAGAGCCTGAACGCCGAGGAAATGCAGTCCGCCGCCATAAAGCAGACCTTTTTCCGTTGAAACACCCGTTGCAAAAAGACCGGTCATTATTGTTCCGAGAGCACCGCAGACGCAGTGAACGGAGATTGCGCCAACAGGGTCGTCGATTTTTGCTTTTTTATCGAAAAACTCAACGGAAAGAACAACAACAATTCCGCAGACGGCGCCAATGACAAACGCGCCAACGGGGCTGACCGCGTCGCAACCGGCGGTTATTCCGACAAGGCCGGCGAGCGCTGCGTTATAGGTCATTGAAACGTCCGGCTTTTTATATCGTATCCATGTGAAAATCAGCGCCGCGCAGCAGGCAACGGCAGCCGCAAGATTGGTGTTGAAGAAAACGAGGCCTGCGCTTTCCATAAGCTCGTCCGTATCCATTCCAACCGTTGAAGCGCCGTTGAAGCCGAACCAGCAGAACCAAAGGATGAAAACGCCGAGGGCAGCAAAGGTGAGGTTGTGGCCGAGGATTGCCTTCGGTTTTCCGGCTTTGTCATATTTTCCGATACGCGGTCCGAGAATTTTTGCGCCGATGAGTGCGCATACACCGCCGACCATGTGCACCGCGGTTGAACCTGCAAAATCATGGAAGCCAAGCTGGGAAAGCCAGCCGCCGCCCCAGATCCAGTGGCCGGAAACGGGATAAATTATGAGGGAAATTGCGGCTGAATAGATGCAATATGCGCTGAACTTTGTTCTTTCGGCCATTGCACCGGACACGATTGTTGCGCTCGTTGCGCAAAAAACGGTCTGAAAGATTGCATAAGCCCAAAGCGGAACGCCCTCGGGAAGAATGCTGCCGTAATCTTTCATGATGAGCGGATCAATCCAGCCGAAAATTGCGCTTGATGAGCCAAACATCAAGCCAAAACCAACGAGCCAGAAGCACGGCGTTCCAATGCAGAAATCCATCAGGTTTTTCATAAGAATGTTTCCGGTGTTTTTTGCTCTTGTGAAACCGGCCTCGCACATTGAAAAGCCCGCCTGCATAAAAAAGACGAGTGCCGCTCCAACAAGAACCCATATTGTGTTAACTGAACTGTACATAGCTTTTTACCTCCGTAGTATGCTTTTTGAATTGTTTTTGGTGAGTAACTTCTGATTTGAGGGCTGGTCATCGTTTTGCATACTCTTTTCCACTTCCTTTCAAAGCAGCCGAAAAACGGCTCACACGCAAAAGGCAGGGCAAAGCTCCCTTTCAAAAAGCGAAAGAGGACGTCCTTGTCCTGCCTAAAGCAAAATATTAACCGAATAAAAAACAAAAAGCGTCTCAGAGATTAATAAAACTCCAAGACGCCCTTGCCTTATGCCGAGTATTTTAATGCGTTTTGCCCTTTTTGTCAACCTTTTTTAAAAACAAAAAACCGCGGGTGGAAAACTTTGTCAACATATGACGAAGAGTTTTCAACAACAGTTCACGCTCTTGTGCAATTTAACGCTTTAAACGCCGGAACATTATTACCTTTCAAACTGACTGTTATAAAGTCTTGAGTAAATTCCGCCCTTCTTGAGCAATTCCTCGTGTGTTCCCTGCTCCTCAATGCCGTTTTGGGTCAGAACAAGAATGCGCGTTGCGTTTTCAACCGTTGAAAGGCGGTGCGCAATGGTGAAGGTTGTTCTTCCGGCCGCAAGGGTGGAAAGCGAATGCTTGACAAGCTGCTCGCTTTCATTGTCAAGAGCGCTCGTTGCCTCATCCAGAACAAGAATCGGCGGATTTTTGGCGAACACCCTTGCAATGCAGATTCGCTGCTTCTGGCCGCTTGAAAGCATTGCTCCGCGCTCACCGACAAAGGTGTCATAGCCTTGAGGGAGTTTTCTGATAAACTCATCCGCTCCGGCGCTTTTGGCTGCGTCAACAACCTGCTGCCTTGTTGCGCCCGGATTGCCGTAAAGAATGTTTTCCATCACCGTTCCGGAAAAAAGATAGACCTCCTGCTCAACAACGCCAATGGCGTTCCTCAGCGCGCTCAGCTCATAGTCGCGGATATCCTTTCCGTCAAGGAGAATACGCCCCTCCTTAACGTCATAAAAGCGCGAAAGCAGGCTGCACATTGTTGTTTTTCCGCTTCCTGACGGGCCAACAACGGCAATGTTTTCTCCCTTTTTCACCGTGAAGTTGATGTGTTCAAGAACATCTCCCTTTTCCTTGTCATAGCTGAATGTTACGTTTTCAAACTTGATTTCTCCGCCGTCTTTTTTGGGAATGGCTTTTTTGTTTTTTGTGTAATCCTCCGTTTGAACCTCCATAACTGAGGCAAAGCGCTCAATTCCCGTGACTCCCTTTTCAAACTGCTCGGTGAATTCAACAATCCTTTTGACCGCCGCAATGAGCATTGCAACATAGAGCAGATATGCGGCGTAATCGGCGGTTGTGATTTTCCTTTCCATGATAAAAAGTCCACCCATGACGATGAGAACAATATACATCAGTCCGTCAAAAAACCTGACTGCGGCGTTGAGCCTTGCCATATAGCGGTATGAGTCCTTTTGAGTGAGGGAGAGGGACGTGCTTTCCTTTTTGAATTTTTCGCTTTCCGCCTCCTCGCCGGAAAAGGACTTCACAACGCGGATTCCAAGCAGTGAGTTTTCCGTTTGGGCGTTGACGTCACCGGCAATTTCACGCCTTTTTCTGAACGCTTCGCGCATCTTTTTTCTGAAATACCGCGTTCCGAGGAACATGAACGGAAGAACAACAAACGCGCACGCAGCGAGCGGAAGATTAATTGAAGCCAAAATGATGAACGAGGCGGTGATTTTCACCCCGGCGATAAAGAATTCCTCCGGGCAGTGGTGCGAAAACTCCGCAACCTCAAACATATCCGTTGTAATTCTTGACATAAGCTGGCCAACCTTTGTTGAGTCATAATATGAAAACGGAACGCGCAAAAGGTGAGCGAACAAATCCTCTCTCATATCCTTTTCAATCATAACCCCCATGCAGTGGCCAACATAGCTCATGTAATAGCCTGCAAGCATATCAATAATTTTCAGCACGGCAAAAAGCAGCGCCATCTGCATGATGACCGTGACGGTGAGCTTTGAGATGTCATCGGTTGCAATTTTTGTGATTTCTCTGACAATCATCGGAAGAACAAGCTCACAGCCCGTTGTGAAAAGGGCACACAAAAGGTCAAGGCAGAGAGTTCGGGTATGCTTTTTGAAATATGGCAAAAACCATTTTTTCATCATACCCCTTTTTTCATTTGTTTTGTTTTCCATTTTTGTTTTCAACCTCCTTTGCAGCTCTGCATAGCCGCCGATTAACCAATTAATTGAACGCGCAAATATACCGCCGAAATCTGCTCATCAAAGAAAAGCGGGCGGTTACAAGCTCCGCCCGTATGATACCGAGGTTTATTTTTATGCTCTTCAAGAGGCAAGGTCATGGGGGCCTCAAGCGACCCCCGTACAAATTTGAATGTTAGATTTTAGAAAAAATATCTATTATCTATTATTTATTATCTATTATCTCTTATCTAAAATAACCAATGCGCTCCAACCTACCCATATTGCACATTGCTTCCCAATTTGAAATATCTAGCGTCTAGCGTCTAGCATCCGCCTTACCCTGAGGTGTGTCGCGATAATACTGCGTTTTCGGGTGCGGATGGGTTGTGCTGTTCCAGATTCTGTCTGCCTGTTTGGCCCATTCTGCGGCAAATTTGTCGCACTTTGAGCAAAGGCAGTCCGCGGTTTCCTCGCCGAGGAGGTTGGTGGACTTTGCTCCGGTTTCTTTAATGATACTCCTCAGGCACTGCGGATTTTCAAGCATCGGACAGGGGCGCAGGTGGTTGTCATTGAACGGCTGGCCGCGCCTGAACGCCATGAAAAGCGGACTTTTAAGCCCTTCAAGAATTGTTTTTTCCCTGATGTTTGAGTCTGAAAAATGGATGAAAACGCAAGGCTCCATATCGCCTGCGGAATTGATGTGGAAGTAATTGCGCCCGCCTGCAATGCAGCCGCCGACATATTCGCCGTCATCCTGGAAGTCCATGACAAAAATGGGCTTTCCGGTTTCACCGTTCCTTGTTTTTCTGAGCCATTTATACATATGCTCGCGCTGAGCCGGGGTCGGGATGAGCTCGGTTGGAGCGTCATGGCCAACGGGCATGAAGTTGAAGTAAAAGCCGAACTTGACACCAAGGGAAATCATTGCGTCAAGGAATTCGTCACTCGTGACAAAGGAGACGTTTTCGCTCGTATAGCAAACGGACATTCCGAAAAGACAGCCGTACTTTTTCAAAAGCTTCATTGCGCGGACGGCGTTTTTATAGCTGCCGGCGCCGCGTCTTGCATCGGTTGATTCTTCGGTTCCCTCAACGCTGATTGCAAAAGCAAGGTTTCCAACGCGCAAAACCTCTTTGCAAAAGTCATCGTCAATGAGGGTTGCGTTTGTGTAAGCAAGGAAAGCGCAGTCCGGGTTTTCCTCGCAAAGGCGGAGAATCTCCTTCTTTTTAATGAGGGGCTCGCCGCCGGTGAACATATAAAGGTGAGTTCCGAGGGCTTTTCCCTGGCGAACAACGCTCGCCATCTCATCATAGGAGAGGCTGACGCTGTGGCCGTATTCCGCAGCCCAGCAGCCCTTGCAGTGACAGTTGCAGGCGCTCGTTGGATCCATGAGGATGAGGAACGGAATGTTGCAGTTATAGACCTCTCTGTTTTTCCGGACGGCCTTTGTTCCGTTGACTCCGGCGCCGAGGCCGAGGGCAAGGAGCATCTTTTTGAGCAGACCGCGGTCAATATCGCGCAAAAAGCTCATGGCATAGTCGTAATAAACGCCTTCGCCTTTTTCAATGGCTTTTTTCATCGCTTTGAAGTTCTTTTTCGGAAACACGCTTCCGCTGAGCCTTTCAACAACGGAAAGCAGCCTGAGAATATTCGTCTGCGGATCTTTGTCAACATATCCGAGAAGTTTGTCAAGTATCATTCCGGCAAGCTTGCGCTCGATATTTTCTCTGTTAGTCATCTTTGCACCTCGATCAGGTAACCGTTGATTGAAGCTGAGTTTTCAATCAAAAGCGGCCACTTAAAGATTACATATTAATATATCACACATACCAAAAAAAGTCTATATTTTGAATTGCCTAAATTATTTTTAACCAAGGCTGGAATTTGTGATATATTACTATGCCCCGTTTAAACAAGCTTCAAAAATCACCGGCGGCCGCCGACGTTCTTTCAGCCATTCACGGCGGATTTTTTGAAATTTTCTTGCAATATTCCTGTTTTTATTATATACTGTTTTTCTGCACCGTAAACAGGCAGAAGGGAGGAATTTTGATGGGTGAAAAAAAGAAGGCAACGCTTCTTGCTCTTTTGCGCGCCGCAGTTGCAATGGCGATTTTTGTTCTTGCCGTTGTCAACTATGAAAAGCTCAGGAACATTGACGTGCGTGCAATCGTGGACTCAAGCGCAAGCATTGCCGTTGCCGTCTGCGCGATACTCGGCATCTACTTCATAAAATCCGTTCTGTTCATCATTCCGGCATCGCTCATATATATTTCTGTTGGGATGGCTTTCACCCCGTGGCAGGCGATACTCATTAACCTCTGCGGAATTATTATTGAGGTCACGGCAACATACCTGCTCGGCGTTTTCCTCGGCGGTGATTACGTTACCCGGCTGCTTCAAAAGAACAAGGCCGGAAGAAAGCTGCTTGAAAAAAAGTTTAATGATAACTTCCCCGTTTTGCTCGGTATCAGGGCGCTTCCGGTTTTTCCGATTGACTTTGTCTCATTGTTCTGGGGCGCTTCAAAATGTGGCTTTTTCCGTTACTTTGCCGCCTCCGTTGTCGGAATAATGCCGCGCGTTATCCTTTTCACAATTCTCGGAGACGGAATTTATGATTACATTCCGATTCATCTGATTGTCAAAATCATCATCTGCGCAATACCCGTTGGCGTTGCCGCTTATCTTATCCGCCATTTTATCCGGCAGAAAAAGGCATTGACAACAGAAGCCGATGCCGAAAACTCTTCGGATGAAATTAAAGAAATAAAATAAGAGGGTTGAAAAAATGTCACTTTATGAACTTTTCATTCTTGCCGTCGGGCTTTCAATGGACGCCTTTTCCGTTGCCGTTTGCAAAGGCCTTTCAACGCAAAAGCTTCAAAAAAAGCATTTTCTCATTGTTGGCACATGGTTCGGAGGCTTTCAGGCGCTCATGCCGGCGGCGGGATACTTCCTCGGCAGTACATTCAAAAAGTATATTGACAAATATGACCACTGGGTAGCCTTTGTTCTGCTCGCCCTCATCGGCGCAAATATGCTCAGAGAGGCCTTTTCAAAAAAAGAAGAGGAGGAAACAAAGGACGCTTCATTCTCCTTCAAGTCAATGTTCGTTCTTGCTGTTGCAACAAGCATTGACGCGCTTGCGGTCGGCGTCTCCTTTGCGCTTTTGCCGGACGTCAATATAACGGCGGCCGTGCTGTTCATTGGCGTTATCACGTTTCTTCTTTCCGCAATCGGTCTCAAGGTCGGAAATGTTTTCGGAGAGAAGTATAAAAGCAAGGCGGAAATCGTCGGCGGCGTGATACTCATTCTCATCGGACTTAAAATTCTTCTTGAACACCTCGGCGTGTTTGGATGAAAAAATAAAAACCGCAGCCATAACACAGATTTTGTGTCACGGCTGCGGTTTTTTGTGTGATGTACACCCACCAAAAAAACAAGTCTTTTTGGGTCAAAATTTGCGATGCAGCAAACAAAGAATAACACCGCTGAATAATCAGGCGAAAACAACGAATACTATTGATAATATCACGGTCAACCGATATAATAATAGCAACAGGAGGCGAAGCATCATGACGGTAAGCGAATTGATGAACGAGAAAAGAATAACAAAATATCGGCTGTCAAAGAACAGCGGCGTTCCGTATACGACCGTGAATGATATCTGCAGCGGCAAAGCGCAGCTTGAAAAATGCTCAGCTGAAACGGTTTACCGTATCTCCAAAGCGCTGGGTGTCACGATGGAAAGCCTGATTGAGCCCTGCTTTGAAAAACGCAGTGACTTTGAGTTGTTCAAAAGTAATATATGTCATAGGCTGAAAGAACTCGGCGATATTCCGTTTATTATTGATTTGCTGGAAAAGGACGAAATTTGCAAGGCCTATCAGAAAGGACGGTATCGTGAAAGCCTGTATCTCCTTGCAATGCTCGACTATGTAAGCCGCGAAAATCATGTTCCGCTTTGCACACGGTATGATGACCTGCGCAAGCTCAAACTGCAAAACACACTTTTTCCAGCGAGTGTGCTGGCAATGTCAGAAATCACAAAAAATCCGCAGATTAAGGAGCAAGCCATAAAAGAGGCAATTCCGGAGTTTATGCGATTCAATATCGTGGAAAGCGAGGTTCGAGATGTCATCTGATTTTTTCACAAAAGAGAATCTGGACACCTATCTCAAAGAGCTTGCTAAAGAATTCAGACGGTTGAACGGAAAATCAATGCCGGCAGAAATTGTGCTGGTCGGCGGCGCCGCTATTTTAGCAAATTACGGATTCCGTGATATGACTACAGATATAGACGCAGTGATACACGCCGCATCGTCCACGAAGGACGCCATCAACCGTGTCGGAGATAAATTCCATTTGCCGAACGGCTGGCTGAATTCCGACTTTATGCGCACAGGCTCATATTCACCTAAACTGGACGAATACTCGGTTTATTACAAAACATTTTATGGCGTTCTATCCGTCCGAACCGTGTCGGCGGAACACCTTATAGCTATGAAGCTGCGTTCGGGGAGAAAGTATAAAAACGACCTTTCCGATGTGATTGGTATTCTTGCAGAGCACCAAAAGCGCGGCACGCCTATAACGCTTGATAAAATCAATACGGCCGTGAACAATCTTTACGGCAGCTGGGATGATTTTCCAGAAGATTCAAAACCGTTTATCAAGGACTCACTTAAAACGGCAGATTTAGAAGCTGTTTATACTTCGGTCAAAAATGATGAAACCGAGTCAAAGGATATTTTGATAGGCTTTAAAAAGGAGTATCCAACGGCCGCAAAGGAATCGAATATAGAGGATATCCTGAAATTACTGAAAGAAAAGCAGAAAAAATAATTTTCAACCTAACCTCCCCGAAAA
>DJPI01000071.1 GCA_002438505.1 Ruminococcaceae bacterium UBA6416
GATTTGTTACGGACGCGGAAAAGTCGGCATGGAATGGAAAGGTTGACAAGGCTGACGGCAAAGGGCTTTCAACCAACGATTACACCACAGCCGAGAAAAACTCTCTTGCGGACATTTTGACGCGGCTTTCCGGGCTTAAATTTGTGATAAGCAACACCGAACCGACAGCCGCAGACGAAAACACGCTGACTATTGTTATTTCGGGATGAGGTGAGTAAATGGCAACAGTTACATATACCGCTATCGGAAGCAGAGAGCAATACGGAGAGTTATTGAGCCTGAGAAGAAATGTTGACAGAAGAGTTTCTGCTGACACTGTTCAACAGAACACAGCAAATCTCCTACCCAAATACGCGAGACTTACAAATGTTTCCATTGAATTGCGTTGGGGCTGCGAGGGAACCATTGACGGCGACAGTAACCTCTATATCAACGGAGTAAAAATCGGAGATACATGTGTTGGACATAACAACAATCCGACAAATACCCGCTCTGGGCTTCAGGGCTATTTTTCTTCCGAACAGCAGTATCCCGGAAGACCGAGCGGAGAAATACAGGTTACACTTAAAGGCAGTTCGAGAATTTGGTACATTTTTCACCTGAAAGTTCACTATACATATGAAGCCCCAAAATTTGTTGTTTCTCTTTCCAAAAGCGGCGAGGGAACCGTCAGCGGCGCTGGAACATACGATGTCGGTACAAATGCAACTATCACGGCAACGCCCGCAAAAGGCTATAAGTTTCTGAAGTGGTCAGACGGAGTTACCAATGCAACAAGAGCTGTTACAGTAGCAAATGGCAGCCAAACTGAATATTTAACGTCTTTAAGTTACAAGGCGGTTTTTGAAAAAGACTATGTTCTTGTATCCTATGACGGCAATGGAGCAACGAGCGGCGAATATGGACATGCTTTTATGCAGAAAGATATAAGCGATGCGCTGGAAACCAACTGGTTCGAGAAAAAGTATGCTGTTCAGCTTCATCATAATGATGGTAATGATACGGTCGAAGCCCTTTATTCGTCTGCTGATTTTCTCGGCTGGTACACAGCGGCAGAGGGTGGAGAAAGAGTCGGCGGCAGTGGTGATAGCTATACGCCAACTGGCAGTGTTACCCTTTATGCACATTGGTCTGAAATGCCAGCAGTCACACTGGAGACTATAACCCGAAAGGGATATACTTTTCTCGGCTGGTACACAGCGGCAGAAGGCGGAACTAAAGTGGGAGACGGCGGCGATAGTTATACACCAACTGAAAATGCCGTCCATTTATACGCCCAATGGTCAAGTAATGCAATAAACCAGTTTCGTATTGGGAGCAAATCTCCGGGGTTTTATTTGGGGCAGATTCCAGTGTTAAAAATTTTCAAGGGCAATACAGAAATTTACTACGACCCGTTTGCAGAAGAATAGGGAAAGAAAGGAGAAATATGGAAAACAAACTTGGCTATATTTTCAAAGGCATTATAAGAGCAGCCGGACAAGCTTTTTGTCTCAATGTTCTGCTGCCGATTTGGTATGTATTAATTAAAATCAAGGAAAGGATTTGATATTATGAGCGATTCACTTATTAAACTGATTTTTCACAACAATGAAGCTTACATAACAAGCCCGTTCGGGTACAGGAAAAGCTTCAGCACGGCAGCCGGAGCAACCGGCAGCTTTCACAACGGAGTTGATTACGGAACGAACTGCAAAAAAGTTCCGCAGTACGCAATCGCGGACGGGTACATCTATTCGTGCGGCTGCGACTATGCTTATGGCGGCGCTAAATTTGTTTGGGTCGCTTACCCCACGCTCGGCGTTAAAATGCTGCATTATCACCTTGATAGCATTAAAGTTAAGGCTGGGCAGAAGGTTAACAAAAATACCGTTATAGGCACAACCGGAATGAGTGGACGTGCCACCGGTATACACCTGCACCTTGGGCTTAAAAAGCTTTCCGGCGGTGATTACATTGACCCTGAGAAATGGTTTAAAACCAAGTACAAAGCACCGGCGAAAAAGTACACCACGGGAAATTACAAGGTGGCCAAAACGACCGTGCTGAACGTAAGAAAAGGCGCCGGAACAAAGTATGCAAAAAAGTCCTTTGCACAGCTTACAAAGGACGCGCAGAGAAAAATCCTCGGGCTTTCCGGCGAAAGGTGCAACGGGTATGTCAAAGGATTGACTTTTACTGTTACTAAAGTAAAAGGACGCTGGGGCAAAACTCCGAGCGGCTGGGTATGCCTGGATTATTGCGAGAGGATATAACATCATGACAGAAATTATTGTTGCGCTGATTACGGCGTTGATTCCGGGGATGTTGTCGCTTATCGGAGTTATTGTTACCAACCACAAAGCGGCAAAGGCAACCGCCGCAAAAATTGAAACGTGTCAGGCCGTTACCGATTGCAAAATTGAAGAGCTGACACGTGAAGTTCGGGAACACAACGGCTTTGCAAGACGTATGCCGGTGGTAGAAGAACAAATAAAGGTAATTAATCACAGAATAAAAGACCTTGAAGGCGAAAGCAAGTGAAACAATGAATAAGTATGTATGTTTACTTACAGACCTTATTTTGAGGCTCTTGAACCGTTTTAAAGCAAAACCGCCGTGAGATTGACCCGCGGCGGAAACGCTTATTCTTCGGCTAAAAAAGCTTCGATTGCCTTTTTTACAACCTGTGCTTGTGAAATTCCCTCGGCTTTGCACTTTTCTTTGAAACGTGCGACAAGGTCTTTGGGAAGCTGAACACTGACAGCCCCATAAGTTTTTTGATTATAGCGGCGTTTTACTTCCGAGGAAGTATGAGGTTTACGCTTCTCTGTTTCCATGTTTTGCACTCCTTAAAGTTTTAATAATATCAATCGTGAGCAGTAAAGAAACTGCACCGCAGATAATTCTGAACGGTATACTGTTGCTTTTACTTAAAAATATCATTAATACAGGCAACAGAAAGAAAATGAAATCGCTTTTTTTCACTTGAAAAACTCCTTTCTTTGTGATATGATGATATTACCAAGGAAGAAGAGGGGATTGCGCCCCTCGCTTACCACCACTTGATAGCTTCAATCAAAGCAGCGAGTGCAATTACCGCTTTGATTATCAGCTCGACCTTTCGGTCTGTGGCAAGCTTTTCTTTCTTGGTTTTTTTCTTGCTCATGTTTCTCACCTCACTTTCTGATATTATTATATCATACTTTGCAAAGTATGTCAAGGCTTTTTCAAAACTTTTTCCATTTTTTTCAAACATTTTTTTGAAATTTTTATCAGAAAGGAACGATAATTTATGAAAATCAATTTAAAAGTACGCTTTAAAAATCCCATTTTTTGGCTGACGGTTATTCCGGCGGTAATCACATTTATTTACACCGTTTTGGGTGCATTTGGCGTTGTTCCGGCGCTTAGCGAGGATGTTGTTGTCAACATCGTAACCGCTCTGATCTCCGCGCTGACAACTGTCGGTGTGCTCGTTGACCCGACAACCAAAGGTGTCGGTGACAGTGAAAGAGCAATGGGCTATGACGCACCTAATGATGATTCGGCGGGCTGATTTAACTTGCCGACATAAAAGATTTAACCCCCGGAGATTTGCGTCTCCGGGGGTTGTTTTATTTGTTCGTCAAAACGCACCTTTGTAGCATAAGGGGGTTACAGGCTCTTGCTTGTATATTGTTATCATATTGGTGCTGGTTCTTCGGTACCGATATCCGTTAAAAGACCGCGAAGCTCAGGGTGTGGCATTGAAAAGCGCTGACTGAGATATCGCAGAGAGGCTCCCAATTCACCATCAGGTCCTCCGTATTGTGCTAAAATAATTTTTGCATAAGTCGGGTTCGGCTTTTTAATATTAACGGGATATTGTAATATTTTCTCATATTGCCACACTAACAATCACACTCTCTTTCCCAAGGCCAGGGTCCATTGAGCCACTTTTCGCCGTATCCGGTAGCGGGCGAAAGGGGACCGAAAGCTCGCTCATATTCCTCTTTGATACATACATATTTTTCTTTATAGGTTTTGAGCAGTTCGGCGGCTGTTTCATCACAAGGATGTGTGTCAAGATAAAGATGCAAATCCCACATTGAAAAGCGTATAGCTCTCATTCTGAATTTAAGGTTAGCTTTGCTTGCCGTCATCAGCAACACCCCGCAAGAAAGGGTTTGTCAAGAACAGGAAAAACAGTGCCGACACACAGCGCTTTGTCACACGGATAGACATCGTTGCATTCCTGGAATGGAATGTATGCCATTGCAACCGCAACCGTTTTCGGAAACGCCGAAAGGCCGCCGGTGCGGCAATCTGTGTGTGCACATGGAGTTTGCTGTTCACATTGGGTTTGTCGCTGATAACCATAAGTTCTGTAATTACTCAATGGTATCACTCCTTTGTCGGCTTTGAGCCGACATTTTTGCGTTCAGAGCTTTTCACTCCTTGCATTTTTATATTATGCTTTGCTTTTGTCTTGTGTTACTGCATGAAGTTAATATTGAAAGAAAAACAGCAAATAATAAATGAAAATCAAAAAAAAATTATTGACAAACGATAAAAACTATGATACTATACCTGTAGATTGAAAGAACGGAGGTTCTAATTATGTATACTTCAAAAACTTCTGCAAAGCTGACGCGGGTCATAACGTGGATTTTTGCAGTACTCCTTTTGCTGCTGATGATTTTTGCGGATGCGTTGCTCAAATGGTTCTTTCCGCCGATAAGGCAAAATGTAGTCACAAGAATTTTGATACCTTTTTATGTCTGCTGTCCGGCGGCTTGGTGCGCGCTTTACTGTATAAACGACCTTTTGAAAAATATCATCAGCGAAAAAGTTTTCATTCAAAGGAATGTTTTATATATGCGCATTCTTTCCTGGTGTTGTGCTTTTGTGGCGGTTGTTTGTTTTGTTTCCGGTTTCTTTTATGTTCCGTTTCTGATTTTTGCCCTTGGTGCAGCGTTCATGATGCTTCTTTTGCGCGTGCTTAAAAGTGTAATGGCAACCGCAACAAAGATCAAAGATGAAAATGAGCTCACAATTTAAGGAGGACTGTTTATGGCGATTATTGTTAATCTTGACGTCATGATGGCAAAGCGGAAGATATCCTCCGGCGAACTTGCAGAAAAAATCGGCATCACTCAGGCCAATTTATCAATATTAAAAACCGGCAAAGCCAAGGCTGTTCGCTTTTCAACGCTTGACAGCATTTGCCGCGCCCTTGAATGCCAGCCCGGTGATATTCTTGAATTTGATGATTCAAAAAACGAGGTGTAATTTATGAATGACAATATTAATAACAACAGCCCCGAAAAATCAGCCGAACCTGCTGCGGCTTTGCCGCATCTTGGAAACACAGGTGCTTTGCCAAAACACAGAATTAAAACGGATGTCTTTGATGTTGCGGCCTTGGTTTTGAATTTTCTTTTGACCTTTTTCTTCATCAGGTCGGTGATTTGTGACTTTAGTGCCGATATCATAACAACGGCTTCATATCTCGGAATTTTTGTTCTTGCAACTGCTTTTATCGCAGTCAAACAAAAAAAGATAAATAATCAGGCAATTTTGACAGGTGTCATGTGCGTTGCGCTCTCTTTGTCCTTTGCGCTGCGGGATAATCCGTTTGAAATCAGTTTTCTTGCCGTGATTGCGTTGATTTATCTTTCCGGCTCATACTGCATAGCATTAACGGAAAGCAACAGACATTCAAGAGGAAGTTACTTTTTCTTTTTTGATGTTTTAAAGACAGAAGTTTTTCTTCCGGTTAAACACCTGTTCTTACCGTATTCCGCAATGCTTAACACTAAAAAAACAAATAAGACACAGAAAGCCGATGCAAACGGCAAAAAAACGGACAGAAAATACCTCGCTGTGATTATAGGCGTCATATGCGCCCTGCCGGTGCTTTTGATTGTTGTTCCGCTTCTGATTAAAAGTGATGCTGCGTTTGAGAGCGTTACCGGTTCATTCTTTGAAAAAATAAACAGCTTTTTCAGCAATCTTGAAAAAAGCTTCGGCTCGTTTGGTGACTGGCTTTCAGATAATACCTTTTTCTTTCTTCCGACAGTTTTTGTTGCGCCGTATATTTTCTCTGTGATGTTCTCTTTTTGCTATGGAGTTTCAAACGAGGAAAACAAAGACACGAGCAAGAAGTATGAAAAACTGCGCATTGGCTCTCCGGCTCTCTTTTCCGGCTTTTTCGGCGTAATCTGTCTGGTTTATGTTGCCTATATTTTATCTCAGGCGGCATATTTCTTCAGCGCATTCGGCGGAAAGCTTCCGGATGGAACGGATATCAGTCTTGCCCAATATGCAAGGCGCGGATTTTTTGAGCTTGCCGGTGTTGCTGCTTTGAATCTGATTCTCATTGCTGTAACCGTCCTTTTCAGCCGCAGAGACGGCGGAAAATTCAAAACGGTTATCAAAGTTTTCGATCTGTTTCTTTGTGCTTTTAATGTTTTGCTGTCTTTTGTTTCAATGTCAAAAATTATGCTTTACATGAATGAGATGGGCTTGACGCATAAGCGGATTTATGTTTTTCTCTTTGATATTGTTTTGATTGTTGCTTTCGTTTGCGTTGCGGTCAGACTGCTTAACGAAAAATTTCCGTATATGCGTGTAATTACCGTAACAGCCTGCGTGCTTTTTGTTGCACTCAGCCTTGTCGGAATTGACGGCATTATTGCAAACTATAACACTGAAAAATATCTTAAAGGCGAAATTGAAAGCGAAAGCTTGCACGACCTCATGGACGGAAACAGCTTCAGTGTAAGCGAAAGCTATATCAAGCTTGCCGAAAGCGAAACGCCGATGAAAGAAGATGCCTATAACGAAATTATCTCTCTTGTCTGCGGCAGTGAATCGGCTTATAACAAGGACAGCGGAGAGTCTTTGTATGATTTTGTGCTTGAAGATGACAAAATTGTTCGCACAACGACCAAAGAATACGCTCTTAATATTGACGCCGCAATAACCCACAAAATTCTTAACGCCAACATTGAAACGGTTAAAAAGGCCTTGGAATATAAAGAAAAAGCTCTTCCTGATACTGAATAAGGAAGCAAAAACTTTTGCTGTCGGGTCAGAATCCGGCGGCTTTTTTCTTGACCCCGGACTTGTTTTATTGCAAGCAATATGATAAAATTAATGACAATAAATAAAGGAAGGATGTGCCTTGATGCGCGTTGCAATTATCGGCGGCGGAGCGGCCGGTCTCATCTGTGCCTGCACACTCGGCGAAAGTGGGATTGATGTAACCGTCTTTGAAAAAAACGACCGAGTTGGAAAAAAGCTGCTTTCAACCGGCAACGGCCGGTGCAACATGACCAATCTCGGAGCGCTGCCGGAAGATTACTTTGACTGCGCCGGATTTGTTGCTCCGGTTTTTCAAAAATATCCGCCTCAAAGCAACATTGGCTTTTTTGAAAATCACGGACTTTATACTCGCGCGGACAGCGAGGGAAGGGTATATCCGCTCAGCAATCAGGCTTCAAGCGTGCTTGACTGCCTGCGGTTTGAGTGTGAACGGCTGGGTGTTCGGTTTGTCTGTTCATATGAAGTGAAATCGGTTGAAAAAAGGGGCTGCAGATATGTTATTAACGGTAAAGACACCTTTGATAGCATTGTTTTTGCCTGCGGCGGATGCGCGGCGGTGAAGAATTTTGACTCTTATTCGCTTCTTGCGCCATTCGGCCATAAGGTCACAAAAACTGCGCCGTCACTCACAAAGCTTATTACAGATGATAAAATGACAAAACAGCTCAAAGGCATCAGGGCGGCGGTTTCAATGACGCTGCGCTCAAGCGGCAAAAAAGTTGCCGTTGAAAGCGGAGAACTCCTGTTTTCAGATTTTTGCCTTTCCGGCATTGTTTCAATGGATATTTCCGCTTTTTTTTCCCATCTTCGTCTTCTGGGAGAAAATAATTTCTCTGTTGATATTGACTTTGTTCCATCAATGCAGTTTGAGAACCTGCTTTCAATTTTGTCCGCTCTTTCAAAGCGCAAAGGACTTAAAAGTGAAAACCTGCTTTCAGGTTTTATGCCCAAAAAAATCGGCATATGTCTTTTGAAAAAGGCCGGTGTTTCTCCGGAATCGGCAATGGATGCGCTGACGCAAAAACAGCTTCGTGAAATCACAGCCATGTGCAAAAAGTGTACTTTTAAAATTACCGGCGTTGGTTCCTTTGCACAGGCGCAGGTTACGGCCGGCGGAATTGAAAAAAGCGGTTTTTCAAAAGAAACGCTTGAATCAAAAGAGCACAAGGGACTTTATTGCTGCGGTGAAATGCTTGATGTTGACGGAAGATGCGGCGGATATAATCTTCAGTGGGCTTTTTCAAGCGGCCGCCTTTGCGGCGAGAGTATTATTCGGGAGAATGAAAAATGATAAGAATCAGTGAAATTAAACAGAGCCTTGATTCGGACAAGGACGACCTTTGCCGTGCCTGCGCCAGGGTGTTGAAGATTAATACAGAGCAAATCAAAGACGTGGTCATTGTTCGCCGCTCGGTTGACAGCAGGCGGAAAAATGATGTTCACTTTGTTTATACTGCAGATGTTACGGTTGACGGGGATGAGAGGAGAATCATTGCCCGTGCAAATTCAAAAAATGTTGCATATAGCGAACCGTATACCTATGAAATGCCGGAAAACAAACGCCTTTCATCGCTGCGTCCGGTGATAATCGGTTTTGGGCCGGCCGGGATTTTCGCCGCATTGACCCTTGCGCGTGCCGGCTTGCGTCCGCTTGTTCTTGAGCGCGGAAACGATGTTGACACGCGGACAAGCGATATCGGAAAGTTTTTTAAAACGCGCATTCTTAACGAAAACTCAAATGTTCAGTTTGGAGAGGGCGGAGCCGGAACTTTTTCCGATGGAAAGCTCACAACTGGCATCAAAAGTGTTCTTTGCCGCAAGGTTTTTCTTGAATTCTTTGAGCACGGAGCACCCGAGGAGATTCTGTGGTCCGGAACGCCTCACATAGGAACGGATAAGCTCTCCTTTGTAATTAAGAATATGCGCAAGGAAATAATATCTCTTGGCGGTGAAGTTCTTTTCGGTGCAAAGCTCACTGACCTTATTATCTATAACGCTTCCATTCAGGGCGTGACCTATGAAAAAAACTCTGAAAGCTTTGACTTTGAAACCGACACGGTCATTCTTGCAATCGGGCATTCTGCACGCGATACCGTGAAAATGCTCCACAACAGGGGAGTATATATGATTCAAAAGCCATTTTCCGTCGGCGCAAGGATTGAGCATCCGCGCGAGATGATAGACCGTTCGCAGTATGGAAATTTTGCTTCTCATCCGGCGCTTTCTGCTGCCGTTTATAAGCTCGCCTGCCACGGTGAGCACGAAAGGGGAGCTTATACGTTCTGCATGTGTCCCGGCGGAACGGTTATCAATGCAACAAGTGAGCCAAACGGTGTTGTTACAAACGGAATGAGCGAATTTGCAAGAGATAAGGAAAACTCAAATTCCGCAATCTTGGTCAATGTTTTTCCGGAGGGTTTTCCGTCTGAGCATCCGCTTTCAGGCTTTGAACTTCAAAGGGCAATGGAACACAAAGCCTTTGAGCTCGGCGGCCGTGATTACAGCGCACCGTGTCAGCTTGTCGGAGATTTTTTGAACAATACGCCGTCAAAAAAGCTCGGTTTTGTAAGGCCGAGTTTTACAACAGGGGTTGTTCCCGGTGATATAAGACGGGTGCTTCCAAAAAAAGTTACAGAAACAATGGCTTCGGCCATTGTTCAGATGGACAAAAAGCTTTCCGGGTTTGCGCTTCCTCAGGCGGTTCTTACCGCTCCGGAGAGCAGAAGTTCCTCACCGGTAAGAATAGTGCGAGACGATATTTTTCAATCAAACATCCGTGGTCTTTATCCATGTGGTGAAGGGGCAGGTTATGCCGGAGGAATTGTTTCCGCCGCTGTTGACGGTCTGCGCAGTGCTCACGCCGTTTTGCTTGATGAAAGTGAATTGAACCACAGAACATGAAAACAACCTGCCGCTTGGAAAACCGCGGCAGGTTGTTATATGACAATCAAAGAGTGTTGATCATTGTGAGCAAATCAACAAAGAACAGTCTGCCGTTGAAGCTGTCATTCATTCCGCCCTGAAGCGTTGTGTGGTCACCTTTTTGAACGGGCATAACATTCCAGATTCCGGTTGTAATGTTTGAGGCATCAAATTCCTTTGACGGTGCTCCGATTGGAGCCATTGCCGAGTATGTGTTGACAAGGCCGTCATTCGGCTGCCATTTTTCGTCAATCACATAGCCGCCCGGAGTGACGCCGGTGTATGTGCAGATTCTCTTGGACGTTGTGATATACATACTGCTCTTGAGATAATTCTCGTCAGGCGTTCTGACGCCGTTTTCGCCAACTTTTGTTCCGTCACATGAATATGAGAAGTAATAGACATTTTCAAGTGTTTCAATTTTCTTGTTGAGAGCAAGGGCATTGTCGATTTGCATTTCATAAATTGCGGTATCATTTTCGGTTCTGCCGCCTGCCGTGAGTGAGCCGATGCTCATGAATGCCTTGGCAATCATTTGCTCCTCTTTTGTTGCGTTCGGGTCAGTCTTGAGCAATTCCTGAATGTCATAGCTCGAAGTTCCGTTGTGCGGCGCAGAGAGAGTCACAATGCTGTATATCCAATCACCTTTTCCGCCCTTAAAGAGCTCTGAAACATCGCTTGAAGTCTTGCGCTCCTCCTCGCTGCCGTTCGCCATGAGATGAGCAAGCATTCTGACGGTGGCACCTCCGAACGAATGGCCGAAAAGGTTGACTTTCTCTTTTGCGCTCCATTTTTCAATGAGGCGTGATTTTGAATAATCCTTTCCGAATCTCTTGTGGTTGCAGCTCCTGCTGTGAGCTTCGCCGTAGTCGGTTACGGTACCGGTAAGTTCGGCGTAAAGCTCGCAGGCTCTGTCCCATGCGCTTGTGGTCGGTGATACGGTTGCCGCGTGACAATCAAAGCCGCGTGCATTGAGATATTTCATAAGGTCGCCGTTCTTTGCGCCCCAATAGGGGAAAGCCTTATATAAAGCATTGTATTCACCCCAGCCGGCAAAGCCGTGAACAAAAACATTGGTATATGATGTTTTGAAAATGTTCTTGTCAACCTCAGCTTCCGGGATGTTAAGCGCCGGAAAAAGGAACATGATAAGAGCAATAACAGTTGAAATAATCTTTTTCATTACAATGTTTTCCTTTCAATAAAATATTAAATAACTGTTGACAGTTTGTTGACCAAATTTTAACATACAATTTTTCTTTTGTCGATAGGTTTTAAGTCTTTTTAAGATTTCGACAAAAAAATTTTGCAGCAAGGCTTAATTATCTAAATTCCAAATATATTATATTATGTTATGTTATAATATCTATGTATGTGTTGTGTAAAATTCTTCAGCGAAAATTTAATCAGGGAATTTTCTGTCTTGTTGGTTTTATTGGTGTTACTGCTTTTGCTGCTAAAATCCGTTATTGTGATTTGGGCGAAAGCACAAATAAACGGTAACCTTAAGCTATAATTAAATGCTGGATTGAAAACACGTTTAAATGTTACATTCAAAGTTAATGCAAAAACTGATATATGGTTAAGATTACGGCAGAGAATGCATATTCAATGCGCCCCGGAGCTCTGGGCGGTTATCGGCTAAGTAAATATCGGTTAACCAAACTTCGGAACGACTAATGAAATTCGACACATTGTGACAAAATTATTACATATATTTAATTAAATATATTGAATCTCACAGTAAACTATATCTTGTAATTTTTTGATTTAATGAAAGGGACAATATGAGCTATTCGATTTATATTGCAGACGATGAAAAAAACATCAGAGATATTATCAAAAGCTTTCTTGAACGTGACGGATACACCGTCTCTGCGTTTGAAAACGGCGATGATCTTATGGCGGCATTCTTCAGAAAGCCTGCCGATCTTGTTGTGCTTGACATAATGATGCCCGGAACGGATGGGCTCACAGTGTGCCGGATGCTGCGTGAAAAGACCGATGTTCCGATTATCATGCTCACCGCTAAGGATTCTGAGTATGATTACGTTCAGGGAATTACGCTCGGCAGTGATGATTACCTCACAAAGCCCTTCAGGCCAACGGCGCTTTTGATGCGTGTTCATTCTCTGCTGCGGCGAATGGAAATGAACGAAAAAAAGACTCTTGCCGCTCATGAGAGCGCTCCGGCTGATTTGAAGGTTGGAAACCTCACTTTTTCACGCGAGGCGAATGCAATTTTCTGCCTTTCAAAGCCCGTTGACCTGACACAGACGGAACTGAGAATGCTTTTATATATGCTTCAGAATCCGGAAAAGGCGTATTCACGTGATGAGCTTCTCAAAAATGTCTGGGGTTATGAAAGCGAGGCGGAAACGCGCGTTACAGACGAGACGCTGCGCCGCATTCGGCGTAAGCTTTCCGTCGCCGGAAGCAATGTCAGCGTTCAGACCATTTGGGGCTATGGTTATCGGCTGCGAATTGCGGAGGATTCCAAATGAAGCACATAAAGCTGCGTATTCTCTCTGTCATCTGGATTGCAATTTTTCTCTTGTTTGTTGTTTTTGATCTCATTCTCAATGTTTCTTTGCCTTTGTATTTTGAGAATCAGGCAAAATCAGCGCTTGAATATGAAGTCGATTACATTAAGCAGCTCAAAATTTCCGATTCAGACAAGACAAAGGAGCCTGAGGAATATGCCGGAACATATCTTAGCGGTGAAATCAGCTTTATTATTCCGGATGATGCGCAAAAAGACACAGCGGAAAATAACAACGGTTATAATTCGGCGCAAAAAATTGCGGACGATGAAATTCTCGGCTTTCTTGAAAAAAATGCAGTTGAACTCGGAAAGTGCTATACCGTTAAAACGGATAACGGATATTATGTTTTTGTTGAGTATGAAGATGTTTTTGAACTTTCGGGCGAGAGCTCAAAAACAATTATGTATATCAATATTCAGCCCGTTGTAAGATACACAAGATCTCTTGATTTTCTGCTTGGTGTTGCTTTCTTTTGCATAACAGCCGTTATGAGCGTGATAGGACTTCAGCTTGGAAAAAGAATTGAAGAATCACAGGAAACACAGCGCCGCTTCTTTCAAAATTCCTCTCATGAGCTCAAAACGCCGCTCATGGCTATTCAGGGCTATGCCGAGGGAATACAGGCCGGGGTTATTGATCCTTCTCAGTCGGCAACGGTTATTCTTGAAGAAAGCGACAGGATGACAAGGCTGGTTGAAGAGCTGCTTTCAATATCAAAAATTGATGCCCACAGACTTGTGCTTAATACGGCTGTGACCGATGTCAGAGAAATTCTCTATGACTGTTTGCGCGCCGTTGAGGGGGTTCAAAAAGAAAAGAATGTCAAAATTATGCTTGGATTTTCCGAGTCTCCCGTTCTTGCAAATTGCGATGAGGATCAGCTCGGACGCGCTTTCACAAACGTCATTGTCAACGCAATGCGTCATTGCAAAAGCAAGGTCATGATTTCCTGCAAAAGACGCGGTGAGCATTGCAGCATCAAGGTTTTTAACGATGGAGATAATATTTCACCAAAAGATCTTCCGCATATTTTTGACAGGTTTTATACCGGCAAAAACGGAAACACCGGCATTGGACTCGCGCTCACTTCTGAAATTGTGAAACTGCACGGCGGCTCAATCACTGCTTATAACAGCGCTAAGGGTGTTGTTTTTGAAATCAGGCTTTTGTGTTGCAACACAAACTGACATTGTCTGACAAAATTAATACAGTTATTACAAAGTTAATACAATTTCGTAAGGAATTTTTATGTTGTCCTTGATATAATTATCTTCCGGATACCGGATACCGGACATATTAAAACCGTTTTTGCTCCGCTTGTTTGGAGCAAACTGAATGAAAAAAACTTTTTCGACCGAAAGGATAATGAGCTTCATAATGAATCGTAATGCTTTATCATATATTAAAAATTCTTTCCGCAAGAATCCGGACAAGATTGCTGTTGCAGATGATGCAAAGTCACTTTCCTATTCAGAGCTTTACAGTGTCTGCCGCCGCATTGGCGCCGGAATTCATCTTAGAGCCGGAGAAAAAAAGCCTGTGGGCATATTTATGGAAAAGTCTGCAGATTCTCTTTGCACAATGCTCGGTGCAGGCTTCGCCGGTTGTTTTTACAGCTCTTTCAGCACCGAGCTTCCGCCTGAAAGGCTTTCAAAAATGGCTTCTGTGCTTAATCCGGCGCTTATCGTCACAAGTAATGATCTTAAAGAGCGCGCCGCAGAAATTTTTGACGGCTTTAACATTGTGACGCTTGAGCGACTTTTGGAAGAAAATAACGCCGGTGTCTTGCTTGACGGTGTTGCGGAACGGGTTATTGATACCGATCCGCTTTATATTAATTTCACTTCCGGCTCAACGGGAACGCCAAAGGGAATTGCCGTTTCTCATCGCAGCGTTATTGACTTTATCGACTGCTTCACTCAAACATTTGGTTTCACTGAAAATGACATCTTTGCAAATCAGGCTCCTTTTGATTTTGATGTATCGGTTAAGGATATCTACTCTGCTTTCAAGTGTTCGGCAACGCTTGTCGTTGTTCCGCGCAGACTCTTTTCCGCACCGGCCGAACTTATTGACTATCTGTGCGACAAAAAGGTCACTGTAATGATCTGGGCCGTTTCCGCACTGTGCCTGCTTAGCACTTTTCATGCGCTTGATTACAGAACGCCTGAAACGGTTCAAAAAATACTTTTCAGCGGAGAGGTTATGCCGTTGAAAGCACTGAAGGAATTTTTAAAACACCTTCCGGATGCAATGTATGTTAATCTTTACGGTCCTACGGAAATCACCTGCAACTGCACATACCATATTCTTGAAAAAGACCGTGATTATTCAAACGGCATTCCCATTGGAAAGCCTTTTTTGAACGAGGATGTTTTTCTGCTTGACGGTGATGACAAAAAAGTTACCGAAAAGGAAACCATAGGTGAAATCTGTGTCCGCGGAACGGCTCTTGCACTCGGATACTATTCCTGCGCTGAGCAGAACAATGCTCATTTTGTTCAAAATCCGCTTAATCCATATTATCCCGAGCTGATTTACAGAACCGGTGACCTTGGACGCTACGGCGAGAGCGGAGAATTGTTCTTCTGCGGCCGCAAGGATTTCCAAATCAAATATATGGGTCACAGAATTGAGCTTGAAGAGATTGAGCGTGCAATGGGTGCCATTGACGGCGTTGAAAGATGCTGCTGCCTTTTTGATGAAAAGAAGTCGCGCCTCAAGGGCTTTTATGTCGGCTTAATCGAAAAGGAAGATTTGCACACGGAAATGAAGGGAAAACTTCCGGCGTTCATGATCCCCGGAATGATAAGAAAGGTTGACGCAATGCCGCTGACAAAGAACGGCAAAATCGACCGCAAAGCACTTGAAGAAAGCGTAGGTGCAAAAAAGAATTGAACAATCCGATTAAAAACAGCGAAACAGCATTTTATGTCTTTGACTCCGACCGGCTTCTTGAACGCGCTGCGTATCTCAAAAAAATGCTTCCGGATAATGTTGAGCTTTGCTATGCGGTTAAAGCCAACACCTTCATTATAGGCGAATATATCGGGAAAATCGGCAGGTTTGAGGTTTGTTCTCCGGGGGAGGCGGAAATCTGCACTGCGTTGGGTGTCGCCGATAAAGACGTGGTCATTTCCGGCGTTTATAAAACTCCATCGGTTATTGAAAATATGGTCAAAGAGCATGAGGGACGAATTTATACCGTTGAGTCACTGACTCAGTTTGAAATGCTGCGTGAACTTTCAGAAAAGTATAACCGCGTTCTGCCTGTTCTTTTAAGACTCACAAATGACAGCCAGTTCGGCATAAACAAGAGCGAAATCAAGGATATTATTGCAAACAGAAGTCAATATAAAAACCTTGATATCCACGGCATTCAGTTTTTTTCCGGAACGCAGAAAAACTCTCTTAAAAAGCTTAAACGTGAGGTTTCAAAGCTTGATGAGCTTTTGACTTTTTTGCGTGAGGAATACGGCTTTGAGTCTAAGGAGCTCGAATACGGACCGGGCTTCCCTGTTGCATATTTTGAGGGCGAAGACGTTGGAGAAGAAGAACTCCTCAAGGGCTTTCATGAAATTATTGACTCAATGCAAAACAAAGTTAAAATTATTCTTGAACTTGGAAGAAGCATGGCGGCCTGTTGCGGAAAATACTACACACACATTGTTGATATCAAGCACAACAAGGGACAAAATTACGTTCTCATTGACGGCGGAATGCATCATCTTGTTTATTTTGGCCAGCATATGGCAATGAAGCAACCTGTCCTCTCTGTTTGCGGCAAAGAATCAGAGCCCGGCACTTCTGAATGGAATATCTGCGGCTCACTTTGCTCAATGAATGATATTGTTGCCAAACAGGTTCTGCTTCCGGATGTTGAAATAGGCGATCTTCTCTGCTTTGAAAATACCGGTGCCTATTGCATGACCGAGGGCATTTCTTTGTTCCTGAGCCGTGAAATACCGGCAGTGTATCTCAAAAAAGCGGGTGAATACAAACTGCTTAGAAAAAGCTTTGAAACATCCGTACTCAATATGCCAAACATTGAAAGGAAGTAATAATCATGGACAAACTTATTGAAATTCTTGAAGACATTCAGCCGGATGTTGATTA
>DJPI01000057.1 GCA_002438505.1 Ruminococcaceae bacterium UBA6416
ATCATTGACAAACCTACAGAAAACAATTGTGTAACTTTTTGAAAACACAAAAAATCGGGCACCCGTTTTCGGATACCCGCACAAAACATATTCGGTTATTACGTTTTTTTAAAAACGTTGCGTTATGCGTTCGCCTTTTTGTCCTTTGTTTTTTTGGTAACTTTAAGACGTGAAAAGTCTTCGCGTTCCTTTTCTTCAAGGGCGTCGGTGATGTACTTCACCGTAACTTCAAGGCGCGGAATCATGATGTTTGAAAGTGCGTTTGAACGCTTTTGAGTCTTTTTGACCGCGTCCGCAAGGCGGCAGACCGAGTTTTCAATCTCTGCAAGCCGAGCCGTCAAAACCTTAACGCGGCTGAACAAAACGCACGCTTCGTCAAAGTCGGAATTTGTTTGGTAAAAGCCGAACGAGGTTACGTCAATGTTTTTTTCGTCGGCTTCAACGGTCGGAATTTCAACGCCCATAACGCTGCGATAGTCAATTTTAAGGTCATCACTGACCGGGATAGCCTCGGCAAAACGCGAGCAGTCGCCGAGGGTGAGGCTCGCCTTGCGCAAAGCGGCATACGCTTTTTCATAAACTGTGCCGATATTTTCCTGAACGGCTTTTGCCTCGTCAATAAGCCCCATCATCTCGCGCACAAGAATGTTGCGCTTTCTGTCCATCAAGTCATATCCGAGACGGGCAAGCTCGAGGGACTTTTTGGTGCTCATTAAATTTGCTTTAGTCGGAAAGACCTGCGGCATTCAGGCTCACTCCTTTTTTTCGGTTTCCCGTTTAAGATATTTTTTGAGTATCGCCTCGTCAACACGGTCAAGCTCACTGTCCGGAAGCATTGAAAGAAGCTTCCAGCCGAGGTCAAGGGTCTGCTCAATGGTTCGGTTTTCGTTTTCGCCCTGGTTGATAAAGACGCGCTCAAACTCCTTGCCGAAGTTCATGATGAGCTTATCGTTCTGTGAAAGCTCGTCCTCGCCGATAACGGAGGCAAGTGCTTTTGCGTCCTGAACCTTTGCATAGGAAGCAAAAAGCTGGTTTGCAAGCGCCTGGTGATCCTCTCTTGTGTATCCGGCGCCGATTCCGTCCTTCATAAGGCGCGACAAAGACGGAAGAACATTGACCGGCGGATAAACGCCCTTTGTGTCAAGGCCTCTGTCAAGAACAATCTGACCCTCGGTGATGTATCCGGTGAGGTCGGGAATCGGGTGAGTGATGTCATCGTTTGGCATTGTAAGAATCGGAATCTGAGTGACGGATCCCGGAGAGTCCTTGATAATTCCGGCGCGCTCATAAAGCGTTGCAAGGTCGGAATAAAGATAACCGGGATATCCCTTTCGTCCGGGAATTTCACCCTTTGAGGAGCTGAATTCGCGCAGCGCCTCGCAGTATGACGTCATATCCGTGAGGATAACAAGAATGTGCTTTCCAAGCTCATATGCAAGATATTCCGCAGCGGTCAGCGCACAGCGCGGAGTGATGATTCTTTCAATAATCGGGTCGTTTGAAAGATTGAGGAACATTGTGACCCTGTCCATTACGTTCGCCTTTTCAAACGATGAGCGGAAATACTGGGCAACGTCATTCTTAACGCCCATTGCGGCAAAAACGATTGCAAAATCATCGTTATTGGCAATCGAAGCCTGACGGACAATCTGAACGGCAAGCTCGTTATGGCTCATTCCGGAGCCGCTGAAAATCGGCAGTTTCTGGCCTCTGATTAGGGTTGTCAGACAGTCGATTGAGGAAATTCCGGTGCGGATATAGTTTTTCGGATAGATACGGGAAACGGGGTTGATGGGTTTTCCGTTGATATTCATGCTCTTTTGCGGAAAAATTTCTCCAAGTTCATCAATCGGGCGTCCGAGGCCGTCAAAAACCCTCCCGAGAATCTCCGGCGAAAGCTTCATTTCCATCGGCTTTCCGGTGAGGATGGTGGTTGTGTTTACCATTGAAATTCCACGCGTTCCCTCAAAAACCTGAACGGCAGCCTTGTCGCCCTCAATGGCAACGATACGGCCGGTGCGCTTTGTTTTGTCCGCAAGCTCAATCTCAACAAGCTCCTCGTTCATGGGCTTCTTCACGCCCTCAAGGATAACAAGCGAGCCGTTGATTTCACTGAGTCCTTTATGCTCAATAATCATTGTTATCCCTCCTTATTTATTGAGATATGACGCGAGAGTGCTGTCAATTTCGGAAATATAATCGTCAAGCATTGAAATTTTATCATTCGGAACGTCATACTTCATTTTAACAAGCTTATCAAAAAGTCCGGTTGAAATGAGCTTTGACATCGGAACCTGGAGCGCAACAATCTGGCGGCACTTATGATAAAGATGCAAAATTGCGTGCATCATTTTCAGCTGCTTTTCAAGCGAAACAAAGGTGTCGTCCTTATGGAACGCATTCTGCTGAAGGAAGCCGACGCGGATAACACGCGCAATTTCAATCGTCAGCTTTTGGTCATCCGGAAGAACGTCTGCGCCAATGAGCTTCACAATTTCCATCAGTGAGCTTTCCTCATAAAGAATTGAGCAAAGCTCTTCGCGGTACTTGATGAAATCCGCACCAACATTGTCATGATACCATTCCTCAAGCTCCGGAACATATTCGCTGTAGCTGTCATTCCAGTTGATTGCCGGATAATGTCTTGCGTATGCAAGCGCCTTGTCAAGCGCCCAGAAGCAGCGCGTGAAGCGCTTAGTGTTCTGAGTAACAGGCTCCGAAAAATCCGAGCCCTGCGGCGAAACCGCGCCGATAATTGTGACCGAGCCTTCTCCGCCGGAGAGAACGCTCATGTAGCCCGCTCTTTCATAAAATTCCGAAAGCCTTGACGGCAGGTACGCCGGGAAGCCCTCATCAGCAGGCATTTCCTCAAGTCGGCCGGAAATTTCGCGCAGCGCCTCCGCCCAACGTGAGGTTGAGTCGGCCATTATGGCCGTATGATAGCCCATGTCGCGGTAATACTCCGCAAGGGTGATGCCGGTGTAAATTGAAGCTTCGCGCGCGGCAACGGGCATATTTGATGTGTTTGCAATGAGCACGGTTCTGTCCGTCAGCGGACGTCCGTTCTTCGGGTCAATAAGCTCGGTGAATTCGGAGAGCGCCTGAGTCATTTCGTTTCCGCGCTCGCCGCAGCCGACATAGATAATGATGTCTGCATCGCACCATTTTGCAAGCTGGTGCTGAGTCATTGTTTTTCCCGTTCCGAAACCGCCGGGAATTGCGGCCGCTCCGCCCTTTGCAACCGGGAAAAGGGTGTCAATAACACGCTGACCGGTGACAAGCGGACGCGAGGCCGGAAGGCGGCTTTTGACCGGACGTGGAATTCTTATCGGCCATTTCTGGCAGAGAGTCAGCTCATGCTTTTCTCCGCTTTCGTCAAGGAGGACGGCAATAACGTCATTAACACGGTAAAGACCGTCCTTTTTCACGGAGACAATCTTTCCGGAAAGGAGGGGTGAAAGCATGATTTTGTGCCTTATGACAGGCGTTTCCTGCGTTTCGGCGTAAACCTCGCCGCCGGAGAGGAAGTCTCCCTCTTTTGCCGTGATGTGAACGTCCCACTGCTTTTCTTCATCAAGAACGGAGGTTGAAATACCCTTTCCGATGAAGCAGCCGCTCATTTTTTCAAGAGCCGGAAGAGGACGCTCAATTCCGTCAAAGATGTTGCTGATTATTCCGGGGCCGAGGGTGACGCACATCTGGGAGCCGGTTGAAAATACCTTTTCTCCGGGGCAGAGTCCGTCCGTTTCCTCATAGACCTGAATTGTTGTTTTGTCGCTTTCAATCCCGATAACCTCGCCCGCAAGGTGCGCGTCGCCAACATAGACCATTTCCATCATTGAAAGGTCGGTCTTGCCTTTGATTGTTACAACGGGACCGTTGATTCCGTATATAAGATTTTCAGTTGCCATTATTTTTTTCACCTCGAAAGCTGTCATTCGATTGAAAGAGCCGAGCGCTCCTTGAAAAGCTCCCTCTGCGCCGCAACGCGGCTTTCAAGGGTGTCAACGGCAAAAACCGTTTTTTCCGCGTTTGAGGCATAGGCTCCGCCGAGCTTGATGTCATTGCCCTTTTCAAAAGCGGCAACGCCTTTAATATCCGCAAGCTTTTCGCGGCAAAGCGGAAGGTCGCTCTCTTTGACATAAATCACGGCGCCGTCTCCAATCTCCTCGGCAAGAGCCGTTATGCTCCTTTTGAGGAAAGAGGCATATTCACCGCTTTTTGCAAAGGCCGCCAGCTTTTCATTGACCTTTTCAAAAACAGCGGCGGTGATTTCCTCGCGCTTTTTTGCAAGGTTCTTTTTGCTTTGGGCGTTGAGAGAGGAAATTTTGCTGCCCTTTTGGGTTGTAATCCTCTGCGCTTCATATTCAAGGCGGCTTTCAAGCTCCGCCTTCGCCTTGCTTTCAAGGTCTTTGAGCTGTTCTTTTCTGAATTTTTCCGTCTGCTTTTCAATTTTTCTGCATTGCGAAAGAGCATTCTTATTTATAATTTCAGAAAAGCGCTCAATTTTGTCGTTTTGATTAAGCATTTCCTTTCCCTCTTTTCCGGTCAAACCTGAATTCCGACCGCATCGCGGACATAGGCCGTGATGGAATCGGTTCCGGCGGTCGGGTTCTTCATATCGGGAATTTCCGTGATAAGAAGTCCGGCGCGCTTTTTTTCCTCAAGGATAACGCTCGGATATGCGGCGGAAAGCGATCTTGTTACAAGAACAATTCCGACCGTTTCCTCCTTCCGCGCAAAACCGAATGCGGCTTTCAGCGCCTCCTCGTTTTCAACGAGCGTGCCCTCAACACCGGCAAGACGGAAGCCCGTCAGTGTGTCATCGTCACTGCTCAAAAGATACATTCTCATGGTTATCAGACCTTGTTGAGGATAAGGATTGAAATAACAACGCCGTAAAGCGCAATGGATTCACCGAGGGCAACAAAGATAAGGCTCTTACCGAATGACTTGGGATCCTCGCTTGTTGCGGCAATGGCAGCCGGAGCGCCGGCCGCAACGGCAATACCGCCGCCGATNNCCTGCAAGACCGGTTACAAGACCTGCCGCAAGAAGTCCAAGACCGTTTGACTGTGAAGAAGTTTTTGTATCTTCTGCGTCTTCCGCAGTCGGTGTAACGTCAGAAGTGCTCGGTGCCGGTGAGGCGTCGGGTGTTCCGGTTTCTGCCGAAGCGCAGAATGCAAATACGCTGACCATTACGATAAGAACNNGCAACGGCAATACCGCCGCCGATACCTGCAAGACCGGTTACAAGACCCGCGGCAAGAAGGCCGAGGCCGTTTGAAGAAGAGGCAGCCGTTTCCGTTGCTTCGGCGGAAGTTACAGCCGCGTCTGAAGCGTCAGGTGCAGCTGCAACGGGAGCTCCGCTTTCCGCGGAAGCGCAAAAAGCAAAAACGCTGACCATTACGATAAGAACAAGGAAGGTTGCAAGGTTAACTCTCATAACTTTTCTTACTGATTTGCCTTCCATTCTCTTTTTAAAGGTGAAGAAAGCGGAAAGTGTAAGTCCTACTGCGGGAATGATGATTGCAAGTGCATAAAGAAAACCAGTCATTTTAATTTCCTCCGATATTAATAAATTTTATATAATTATTTGATTTTAACAGCTTCAAAGGGTCTGCCCTCGCCCTCATAGAAGCGGCTGAACATTTCATAGAACTCAAGTCTCAAGCCTTGGATACCGGTGAGAAGTCCTTCAAGGGCAATGACAACAATGTTGCCGAGGATAACCACCACCATACCCTTGACGCTTGACGTGTCTCCGGCAAGAGTGAAAACAACCATCATCATGCTTGCGTGAACAATGACGAATGCGCCGACACGCAGGAACGAGACCGTGTTGCTGAAATATGAAAGAATATATTCGATGCATTCAAAAAGGTTCTGCAGGATGAAATCCCCGATGCTATCGGGCTTTTTGAACCTGCCCTCATCAAGAACGGGAGCAAGAAGCTCTTTGCAAAACAGAATGACAACGCCAACAAGAAGCATAACCGTGCTGATTTTTGTTGGGAAAATGCCCTGACCGGCCATGAATGAATAGGCAAGGTTTGTGCCGCCGATATAAACAACCAGTCCGGCAAGTCCGTTTTCCGAAAACAGCGCCGTTCCGAGCTTCTTCTTTTTGATGTTCGTAATGATGCTGATGACGATTGCAAGAATAACAAGCGTAACACCGATTCCGATTGCAAAAAGCAAAACCGTGTTGATTGAATCCATGACGGAGAGCGGTTTTGACTTAAGCCCGATTGCGTGATACAAGGGATCAAGCAATTCTTCAAAGCCGAACACCGAACCGAAAATGAAGCCGAAAAACATTGACGAAACGCCGCACGGAACAAGAATTTTTCCAAGCTCAATCTTTTTGAGCTTCCACGCAAGCAGACCGCCGAGGGCAAGCACAAAGCCCTGGCCGACATCGCCGAACATTATTCCGAACAAAAGAGTATATGTCACGGCAACAAAGGCGGTGATGTCAATGTCGCTGTATGACGGCAAGCCGTACATCTTGACAAAATAAGTATACGGCCTTGAAAAAATCACGTTTTTGAGCCGTACCGGCGGCGAGGAGTTCTTTTCCGGGTCCTCAATCTCGGTCACGAACTCCGGATATTTTTCAAGCCTTTTTCTGAACTTCTTCTCCGCCGAGGCCGGAATCCAGCCGACAAAGAAGCAGCTTTTTTCGTGATGAACCGCATATTTTCTGAGTTCAAAAACGGCGTTAAGCTCCTTGAGCTTGATGTAAAGCGACTTGATTTTTTCACCCTCGGTGTCCCAGATGGACTTGATTTTTTCGTCAAGCTCCTTTTGCTGCTGTTTAATGAGCTCAATGTTTTCGTTAAGGCTTTGAATGATGTCATCCGTTGTTCCAACGGCGGACGGAATGTGAAGCCGCTCAAAATGAAGGGAAGCAAAAATTCCGTCAATCTCATCCTCGCGCTCCTTCGGTGCAAAGTATGCGCCCCAGTATCCGGCCTCGTTGGAGGAACACGGACAAAAAAGGATGTAAGGGTTTTCGGAATAGCCTTTTGTAAGCTTCAGATAGCCGTCCTTCGGAAGGAAGCCGAAACGCGGGCAGATGAACTTGCATTCAAAAATTTCATCAAGGCCAACATTGAGCCCCTTGAAGTGGGAATATTTTTCAATCCCCTCATTGCACTGTTCAAGCTGATCGGAAAGGTTCTTGACCTGCTCGCCGAGTGTGTTGAGCGTTGCGCCAACGGAGCTTATATATTCCTTTGCGCGCTCGTCAACAACGGTACCCTTGATTTTTTTTGCGTCCTCATCAAGGCTCACGCCGAGTGAGGAGGCAAGCTCCCTGATGTTTGCAAAAAGCTGGGAATACGGGTTTTCCTCGTTCAATGCGGCATAGCCCATTGACTGAGAGATAAAGTTTCCGGCGTATTCCGGGTGGAAGTTTCCGTCTGCGCAGCAGGCGGTGATAAGTTTGTTAAGCTGCGAGGCGGGACCGTTAATCCTCACAAACTTCATTTTTTCAATAGCCAATGAATTCAACCCCCTTAATCATCAATCCCGATGAGGTTTTTTCTGACCTCCTGCGCCGGAACGCCGTATTTGCAGCCCTCAATGATGCGAACAAGGTTCATTGCCTCGTCCTGTGAAAGCAGCAGATAGCACAGCATGACCACCGGCGGATAAGAGGAGAATCTGATTTCTTTTTTGCAAAAAGCGTGAAGAAAGAACGCAAGCTCTTTTTCAATGTCGGCTTCCTTTTTTGAAACGCTTTTATACGGCGTTTTTTCAAGCTCAGACGTGAACTCTTCAACGCTTCTGCAGTTTTTGAGCTTCTTAACGGCGCTTTCGGAAAGGAGAGTGACGCCGCCCGGTTCACTGAATGCACCGGCAAGAGACTCAACGCTCTGCGGATAATACTTGAGCGCACGCCAGAAAGCGGAAAGCTTTTTGCAGTCAAGACTGCGCGCCGCCACTCCCGTTATCGCCTCGCGCTCGCTTTTTGAGCCGCACTTTTTAACAAGCACCCGGAACTCTTTTTCAAAATACGCATTAAAAGCCGTTTCAAAAGTCAGATAACTTTTTTTCGGGCTTTCAAGGCAGCGCCTATAGAGCTTTCCGTAACGGGTTTTGTCAAGCGACAGAGCAATTTCTTCAAACGAATCCGCTTTTCCAAGCGCAAAAAGGTCAATGCCCAGGTGCTTGTCAACAAACGGGTGAACCTGAAGAAGATATGACTGCGTTTTTTTTGAGAACATCAGCAGCGTGCAGCGCAGAATCTGTTCAACCTCGGTTTTCATAATGAAGTATTTGTAAAACTCATCGCCTATCGCAAGCTCATAGCGGCACAGAGCGCCGAACCTTGAAAAGCGGAATTTTTGAACAAGGTCCTCAAGCGTCCTCGGCGGAAAATCACTGAGCTTTGAGTCTGAAAGCTCTTTTGAATATTCGGTATTCGCTTTAAGATAAGACGCAATCTCATTTGAATTTTTGCACGCAAGCAGGGCGTCATACTGCTGCCTTGAAAGCCGCTTTCCGTAAAACGCTCTGGAAAGGGCAAGAACGGCATTTGAAGCCTTTGACACACAACTCACCTCCGGGCGTCTTTTATCCGTTGATAATGTTTTCAACCGCCTCATTCACCCAGCGGTCGCAGTTTTTTTCAAAAACGGCAGAGAGGCGAACAACGGCCGCTTCTTCCTTTTCGGCGATTGCTTTTTCTGTTTCTTCAAGTTCAGAAAGCGCAGCCTTTTTCATTTTTTCGGCCTGCTCAAGGAATTCACGGTCATTTTCCTCGCGCAGCTTCTGCTTTTTTTCGTCAAGCTCCTTAACCGCGGCAACGCGCCCTTCGGCGGCATTTTCAACGCTTTTGCGCGCTGTTCTGTCAACCTCAATGAGCTTTTTGATAAGGTCATCCATCATCGGCGCCTCCTTTTCTCGCTGTAACCTCCGATTGAATCAAGACAGCAAAAAAACACTCTCGCATTCGCCCTCTCCGGCCAACCGGCGGTTATCTTAATACTGAACGGAGAAGAACGGAATATGACCCGAACGTCCCCGAACTACGGCAATTATTATATCACTATTTTTTTTTTTATCAAGCGTTAAAATTAAAATATCGTCCGCAAAAGCAACAATTATAACGCGATATCGGAATCAAAAAATCGCTTTTCAGCCAAATTGTTTGCCCTGTCACTTGAAGAGCCTTCAATAATGTGGTACTATGTAACAAATGTGTCACGGCAGGTGGAAGAAAATGACGGAAAGGATTCATGAACCGGAGCTTTGGAGTGTCCTTGAAAAGGAAAAAAATCCCCTTCTTCTTTACGGAATGGGCAACGGCGCGGATATGATCATTGACGAGCTTGAAAAAAGAGGACTCTGCTTTGCGGACACCTTTGCAAGCAACGGCTTTGTCAGAGGTCAGCTTTTCCACGGAAAAAAGGTTCTCTCCCTCTCTCAGGCTGAGGAAAAATACGGCGAATTTGTGGTTCTCATGACCTTTGCCGTTCATGACGAAAAAACGCTCGGCTTTGTGAAAGAGCTTTCAAAAAAGCACCGCCTTTACTCCCCCACCGTTCCGGTTGCCGGAAAAGAGCTTTTTACCCTCGAATATATCAAGAAGAACGAGGAGCGCTTTGACTGTGCATTCTCCCTCCTTGCGGACGAAAAATCAAAAAGCACGTTTCTTGATGTTTTGAACTTCAAGGTCAGCGGAAAGCCAAAGTATCTTTTTTCCTGCCAGAGCGAAAAAAGCGAGGTATATGAGAACATTTTAAGGCTTTCCTCAGACGAAACAATAGCCGATCTCGGCGCGTATGACGGAGACACAATAAGGGAATTTCTGCGTTACACAGGCGGAAAATACGGGCATATTTTTGCCTTTGAGCCGGACGAAAAGAATTTCAAAAAGCTCGTTCAAAAAACGGGCGGAATGAAGGAGCTTTCGCTTTTTAATCTCGGAGCATGGAACAAAAAAGAAACTCTTCTTTTTGAAAAAAAGGCCGGGCGAAACTCACACAAAAGCACCGGCGGCGTTCCGGTGAGCTTTGACAGCGTTGACAACATTATAAAGACACCGCTGAGCTTCATAAAAATGGACATTGAAGGCGCGGAGCTTAACGCACTTGACGGAGCAAAGGAAACGATAAGAAAATATAAACCAAAGCTTTATGTCTGCGCCTATCACAGAAACGAGGATTTTTTTGCCCTCCCGGAAAAGATTCTTTCCCTCAACCCGGATTACAAAATCTTTCTGCGCCACCATCCGTATATTCCCGCGTGGGAAACAAACTTTTACTGCGTATAAAACAGCCGCACGTCTGCAAAAAAAGCAAACGTGCGGTCATTGTTATATTTATTCGTTTTCGGCAATTCTTCTCCCCATAAGAACACCCATAACGGAAGCCATCATAAGTCCCCTTGTCCAGCCGCTTGAGTCGCCGAGGCAGTGCAGACCTTTGATGCTTGTGTTGAAGTCCTCATCCATCTTGATGCGGTTGCTGTAAAACTTCAGCTCCGGAGAGTAAAGCAGCGTTTCCGTTGAAGCAAAGCCCTCAACAACGTGATCCATCGCCTTGATGAAGTTGATGATGTTCGTCATTGCTCTGTACGGCATTGCGGCAGTGATATCACCGGCAACGGCGTCCGGAAGAGTCGGGCGGACGTTGGACTGCATCAGCTCCTTTTCCCAGGTGCGCTTTCCGTCAAGGATATCGCCGAAGCGCTGAACAAGAATGTGACCCGTTCCGAGCATATTGGTAAGCTCGCCAACCTTCTGGGCATAGGCTATCGGCTGATTGAACGGATAGCTGAAATTGTGGGAGCAAAGGATTGCAAGGTTGGTGTTGTCACTCTTGAGCTCCTTGAAAGAATGTCCGTTAACAACCGCAAGGTCATTGTCATAATTTTCCTGGCTGACAAAGCCGCCCGGATTCTGACAGAAGGTTCTGACCTTGTTTTTAAACGGCCGCGGATATCCGATGAGCTTTGATTCATAAAGCGTTTCGTTAACTTTTTCCATAATTTCGTTTCTGACCTCAACGCGGACGCCGATGTCAACCGTTCCGGGCTGGTGAGCAATTCCGTATTCCGCGCAGAGAGCTTCAAGCCATTCCGCTCCCCTTCTTCCGGTTGCAACAATGGTGCTTTCAGCAAAAATCTCCGTTTCGTGACCGCCCCTGCTGTCCTTGAGGCGAACGCCTTTGCATTCGCTGCCCTCAAGAATGAGGTCATAGCATTCATAGCCAAACATTATTTCAACGCCGTTTTTCAAAAGGTACTGCTCAATGGCATAATAAATTCCCTGAGCCTTTTCCGTTCCCATATGGCGAATCGGGCAGTCAACAAGCTTGAGTCCGGCCTGAATGGCCTTGATGCGAATCTCCTTCTTTCCAAGGGTATTTTCAAGGCCCTCGATATGTTCGTCCGCACCGAACTCGAGATATATTTTATCCGTGTAATCAATGGTTTCCTGCGCTTTTTGCGCACCGATGAGGGTCGGAAGATCACCGCCGACTTCATAGCAGAGAGAGAGCTTTCCGTCCGAAAACGCACCGGCACCGGAAAAACCTGTTGTGATGTGGCAATACGGCTTGCAGGAAACGCAGACCTTGGTTTTGTCCTTGGGGCAGTGTCTGTTTTCAACAGCCTGACCTTTTTCAACAATCATAATGCTTTTTTTTGAGCCTTTTTTGATCATTTCAATCGCGGTGAAAATTCCCGCCGGACCTGCGCCGATGATTACAACGTCTTTTTTCATGTTGGTATCCTCCTTGTAAACATAGAAACAGCACGGTTCAAACAACACAAACCATGCTGATTAATTGTACCACGGGCAGGCGCTCAAAGTCAAGGGTGGCAAAGCGTTTCTCTTGACTAATTTTATTAAGAATAGTATAATTTTAAAGTAACCTCATCTCAACTCTATTATGAAAGGTCTGTATATATATGGAAATCAAAGAAACCTCCATTCCGGACGTCAAGCTTGTTATTCCGGACGTTTTCGGTGATAACAGAGGCTGGTTTTATGAATCATATAACTATGAAAAGTTTTGCGCTCTCGGAATAGAAACTGTTTTTGTTCAGGACAACCGCTCGTTCTCTCAAAAAAAAGGCACGCTGCGCGGACTTCACTTTCAAAAAGCACCCAAGGCGCAAACAAAACTCCTTTGCTGCACAAGGGGTGAAATTCTTGACGTTGCCGTTGACCTGAGGAAAGGCTCTCCGACCTATCTCAAATGGGTCAGCGCCCATCTTTCGGAAGAAAACAAGCATTTCCTTTATATTCCGAAAGGCTTTGCCCACGGCTTTGTCACACTCACGGATAATGTTGAAGTGCTTTATAAGGTTGACGATTATTACTCAAAGGAAAACGACCGCAGCGTCCGTTTTGACGATGAGAGCATCGGAGTTGACTGGGGAATCACTGACCCGATTCTTTCTCGGAAGGATATCACCGCGCCGCTTCTCAAGGACAGCGATGTCAACTTTGTTTATGAGGTGTGACGGAATGATACTTGTTACGGGTGCCGCCGGTCAGCTCGGCGGTGATGTCTGCAATGTTTTGAAAAGGAACAAAAAAGCTTTCATTCCGACCGATGCGGACACGCTTGACATTACGGACGAAATGGCTGTCAGGGCGTTTTTTGAATCAAACAGCATTTCTGCCGTTATCCACTGCGCGGCATACACTGCCGTTGACAAGGCGGAGGATGAAAGGGAAAAGTGCTTCCTTGTTAACGAAACGGGGAGCCGGAACCTTGCCCTTTGCGCCGGGGAAAAGAACGCAAAAATGCTCTATGTCAGCACAGACTATGTTTTCAGCGGCAACGGGCAATCCCCTTTTGAAACGGATGATCCGAAAGGGCCTCTCAACGTCTACGGTGAAAGCAAGCTGAAAGGCGAAAACGCCGTTCTTGAAAACTGCAAAAAAGCGTTCATTGTCCGGACGTCATGGGTATTCGGAGAAAAGAACACAAACTTCATTGCAACAATGCTGCGCCTTTCAAAAACACATGATGAGCTGAATGTTGTCAATGACCAGATTGGTTCTCCGACATACTCAAAGCACCTTGCCGTTCTGCTTTGCAAAATGGTTGAAACGGAAAAGTTCGGCGTTTACCACGCAACAAACGAGGGCTTCTGCTCATGGGCGCAGCTTGCCCGGGAAGCTTTTCTGATTGAAAAAAAGAGCACAAAAGTCAACCCGGTCAAATCGGAGGAATACAAAACAAGAGCAAAAAGGCCGCTCAACTCCCGGCTTTCAAAAGTCTCCCTTGACCTTTCGGGCTTTGAACGGCTCCCCTCATGGGAGAAGGCCGTCAGGGAATATCTTTCAAACATTTCTGAATAAAATAAAAAAAGACTCCGCAAAAGGCATTTAACACTTTTTGCGGAGCTTGTTATTTAATCTTGTTTCATCTTCTTGCCGCGGCGGAAAGCTTTCTTGCACCGTTGGCAATGTTCTTTCTGACATTAGCAGAAAGCTCACGGCCATCGGGAAGGGAGTCAATGAGCTTGTTAAGCAGTTTCTGGAGCGGGTCAAACTCAACGCGCATTGTTGAAAGAAGCTGGCGCACCATCAGAAGAACATTTCTGAATTTGACAAGTCTTTCGTTCTTCTTTGTCTGCTTTGTTTCGGAATAAGGGTCAATGCCGAGAATCTCAGATGCGGTGCGTGCACCGGAAACGCCGAAAACCTGTTCAACATCAATGCAGTCGGCAAAGGCAAGAGCGCCCATTTCAGTGAAGTGAATTCCGTCCTTTGTGAAGTGCTTGATGAATGCAGTTGGGTTCTTCGGCTGAGAAAGAGAGTCGGAATCAATATAACCATCGGCAATATCGTTGGTTTTAATCCATTCGTTAACTTCATCGCACATCTCCTGAAGCTCTTCCTTCCAGATGATGTCGTTCTTGTTTCCAAGAATATCACGAACATAGCCGTTCCACGGGGTGATTTCCATGAAGAAAATCTTTTTTCCGTTTTCGTGCGCGATATCGGTAAGCTTTTTGTAACCGTCAATTATCTCCTGAGCGGAAACATACGGCGCGTCATTGCCCATGCTTTTTGACGAGGGATGAAGAATATCATTAACGCCGATTTTAACGATTATGCGGTCGCAGCCGGTGATATCCAGAGCGTCACGCGTAAATCTGTCCATAACAGGGTCGCCGTAAAGATTTCCGATAAGTCCGGTTCCTTTATAAAAGAGGCGGTTGCCCATGATGCCGGCGTTAATAACGCCGATGTCATCTCTTCCCGCATCAACAAGACGTCCTGAAATGTAACCGGTCACGCCGTTAACAAGGGTTGAATCTCCGATGAAAGCCGCAGAATATGCAGCTTCGGACTCGGTATAGCTGTCAATCGCCGTGAGGAACGGAATGATATGATAAGCATTTCCGCCGGTTGCAATGCTGACCTCGGAGGGATTAACCATGTGGCCAAGGTCTTCGTTACCGCGAACGGCTCTTGAAAAATATGTTTTTCCGCAGAAAAGGCCGACCGTTTTAATCGGGGTTTCCTCGGTGATATACATACTGACGGTTAGCCTTTCAAGCGCAGCGGTTTTGATGTCAACCTCGTCTGACCAAACGGTTTCACCGGCAGGAATAACAAGCTTTTTGCTTCCGCCGAATCTGAGCGCAGCCTCGGTATCGGTCAAAACGGCGCCGCTTTCCGATGTATCGGTTTTTGCAACAAATACGCTGGCAACGGTCACGTCTCTGTCGCCGTATTCATTGGAAAACTTGAAGCGCAGCTTTTCGCCCGCGGTTGAAACGGTCAGCTCCGTCCTCAAGAGCGTTCCGGGAGAAACCTTTCCGTTAACGGCGAAATTCGGGATATAGTCGGCAAGTGAGATATAAAAATCAACCGGAGCCGTGCCCCACGTTGCAATCCACTTTCCGTCCGAACCAACGGCGCCGGCCGGCAAAACAATACAGCCCATGACCATTATCAGGGCAAGAGCAAGTGAAAGTATTCTGTTCGTTTTCTTCATCAGTGATTCCTCCAAAGGGTAAAATGCATAACACAACTGCTGAAGCCGAACTTCTCCTTCGTCCTCAGCAATTCTAAATAGCATTATAGCGCAAATTGTAATAAGAGTCAAATAAAACGGCTTATATTCATTGATTTTAGTTAAATGTTCATAAAACTTTAAATTTGAGGCAAAAGCTGCATTAATTTTTCTAAAGAACTGTTAATATAAAGACAGCTGTCAACGATCGCAAAAAAGAACTCCCCCGGCCGAATTCGGGAAGCGGCACTCGCTTCGAGAATCGGTCGAGGGAGAAAATAATATAATGCTTATCTTTCAAGAAAACGAGAAAGGAAGTCACGCGTTTTTTGGTTCTGCGGATTTTCAAAGATGTCCTTCGGGGTGCCCTCCTCGCAAATCACACCGTCGGCCATGAAAACAACGTGGGACGAAACATCCCTTGCAAACGCCATTTCATGCGTGACAACAATCATTGTCAGCCCTTCCTTTGCAAGGTTGCGCATAACCTCAAGAACCTCACCGACCATCTGAGGGTCAAGGGCGCTTGTCGGCTCATCAAAAAGGAGAACCTCCGGTTCCATTGCGAGGGCACGCGCGATTGCAACACGCTGCTTCTGTCCGCCGGAAAGCTGGGAGGGACGCGCTTCAATATACGGCGCCATTCCAACCTTTTCAAGATATTTCATTGCAATTTCCTTTGCTTCTTTGCGGCCGCGCTTCAAAACGGAAACCTGACCGGTGATGCAGTTTTCAAGAGCGGACATATTATTGAAAAGATTGAACGATTGAAAGACCATTCCGACCTTGGCTCTGTATTTTGAAAGGCTCAAATCGCCCGCCGTGATATCCTTTCCGTGATAAAGAATCTTTCCCTTGGTTGGCGTTTCAAGGAGGTTGATGCAGCGCAGCATTGTGCTTTTTCCGCTGCCGGAGGCGCCGATGATGCTCAGAACATCGCCCTTTTCAACGCTGAGGTTAATGCCCTTGAGAACGCTGTTTTTTCCAAAGCTTTTTTCAAGCCCAATAAGCTCAATCACCTTTTCAGCCATGAACCTCTGCCTCCTTTTTAATGTGAATCTCCGCCGCACTGTTTGACTGCGAGCCGAAAACGGTGTAATTTTCCTTTCCCTCAAGCTTCTTTTCAACAAAGCGCAGAAGTCTTGTTATTGTGAAGGTCAAAATGAAGTAAAGAACGCAAACAACAAGATAGGTCTGGAAGGTTTCAAAGCTCTGCCTTTTGATAATGCCGGCAAAATAATAAAGCTCGGTGACTCCGATAACATTGAGAACGGAGGTGTCCTTGATGTTGATGACAAACTCGTTGCTGACCGAGGGAAGAATGTTGCGCATAACCTGCGGAATGATGACCTTGAACATTGTTTGTGAATGCGTCATGCCGATACTCATTGCACCCTCAAACTGCCCCTTATCGATTGAAATGATTCCGCCGCGGACAATCTCTGCCATGTATGCACCGGTATTGATTGAAACAATGAGGATACCGGACGGAATGAGCGGAAGCGTTTTTCCGCCCGTTGCAAAAGCATAACCCCAATAGATGACCATTGACTGAACCATCATCGGAGTTCCGCGGAAAATTTCAACATAAACCGCAATGATTGCATTGAGAATTTTATGAAGCACACGCAAAACCGGGTTCTTCGACATCGGAGCCGTGCGGATAATACCGGTCAGAAGGCCGATTGCAAGACCGGCAACCGTTCCGATAAGCGCAAGGAGCATGGTGTTACCCACACCCTTTAAAAGCTGCGGGTAATACTTGATAACAATATTCAGAACATCTTGTAAAAAACTCATATAAATTCCGCCAAACTTCTTTTAATTTTAAGGCGGCCTTTGCGCTTTTGCTCAAAAGCCGCCGGAGAATTCTTCAAGTTGATTATTTCTTATAGATAACAACAAGGTTTGATTCATAGTAAGGGTTGGTGAAGTCAATCTTCTCTCTGCGCTCCGCCGTTGGGCTCATGCCTGCAACGATTGCGTCAACTGCGCCGGAGTTGAGAGCCGGAATGAGTGAATCCCATTCATAGGAATAAATTTCAAGCTTCAGTCCAAGCTTGTTTGCAACATACTGCGCAATCTGAACATCATAGCCGTTTGCGAACTGGCCTTCCTTGCCCTCGCCGCTGATGGCCACTGCACCGAGCGTCTTTTCGTCTGAGGAGGTCTCTGTCCAGTTATATGGCTCATAAGCACATTCCATTGCAACCTTGAGTGTTCCGGTCGGGTTCGCCGGAGCTTCGCTTTCAAGAGCAAACTTTTCAACCTTTTCACCGTTCTTGATTGAAATGATCTGCTCCATGAGGGTTTCCTTCTGCTCTGTGGTGATACCTGCAAGAACATCATTGATTTTTGAAAGGAGATCAGAGCCCTTCTTCAAGCCGATTGCAACCGCAACATCATCTTCCGTAACCTTAAATCCGGTATCATTGTTCTTGAAAGCAAGATAGCCGAGGGAGCTGTCGTTTTTGCAAGCTGAAATTGCTGTCGGCTCTTCTGCAATATATCCATCGATCGCGCCGCTTTTTACGGCCGTCAGAAGGTCTGAAAACTCGGGATATGTGTCACCCTGAACGTCTTCAATCTGTGAACGAGCATCGGCATGGAAGGTTCCGGTCTGAGCGGAAATTTTCATTCCCTTAAGGTCTGCGATTGATTTTGCAGCTGCAATGCCTGTTGCCGCCGCAGCGGAGCTGTTGTCCGGTGATGATGTTGTTGTGTTGTCATTACCGCCGCAAGCCGTGAGGCAAAGGGCGCAGAGAACAACCGCCATAACTACCGCTAAAATTCTTCTTACATTGCTCATAATTAACACTCCTAACATAAAATTCGGGCTTTGCCCGTGAGCAAAAATTTAAGCCTGCGCACCTTTTTCAATGAGGTATCACAGGCTTTAAGTTCGTTACTTAAAAATAGCGAAAATATCACTTAATGATAGCGCTCCATATAAAAAACTATATGACAGTGCGGCGTCTGTTAAACGCAACCCCAGCTTCCACCCGGCGGCAACCGGCTTGAAAACTTCGGCGGAATCACCTTTCACTCACGAACGCTTGCCGGCGTTGAATCGCAAGATACTCATCTCATCCGCATCCTCTATCAGGTGCTGTCTTAAATTTGACTTGATTATAACCCTCGGTTTTGATTTTGTCAACCTTTCTGGGCGGTTATTTTTAAAAACGGCATTCTTATGAAATTTTGCACAAAAATGAAAGCAATTATTGTAACATTTAACGAATATCCGTTAAAGATTCACTCCGCTTTTTCAAAATCACATTCCAAGGTCATCGTCAATGATTATAACCTCAGCCTCCATTCCCATCATCGGGCCAAAGTAAACGCAAAGCGCACGGCATATACGCTCGGCGCTTTTGCAGTCAAAGCAGCCCTTGTTGCTTTTGGCGCAGGGTGTATTTTTGCCAAGTCTTGCGGCGTTTTTTGGCGCGGCAACATTTCTTGCCCGGTCAATCGCCTTTTCAAGAGTCGGCTCAATCTTGTTCCTTCCAAAAACAAAGTAAACCTTTTCATGGCCGAAAACGGAGGCGGCAACACGATTTCCCGTTCCGTCAATGTTGACAAGCTCTCCCGTTTCCGAAGCGGCGTTGACAGATGTGAGATAAACGCTGCAAAGAGCCGCATTTTTCCTTGCCTCTTCTCCCTGTTTCCAATGCCAGAACACAGTGTTGCTTTTTGAAAGCAAGTCAAAAACGCCAAGGGTATCAACGGTCTGCGAGCCGCCGATTCCAACGGAGGTGTTTTTAATTTCCGAAACGAGGTACTCTGCCGCTCGCTCTTTTGTTTCAAAAGCTTTGACAGCATATCCCCTTAAAGTAAGGCTTTTTTTAATTTTTGAAAAATCAGTCATTTCAATCAACTCCGAATTAATTATACCGCAAAGACGGAAAATTTTCAATCCCTTCAAAAAAGAGAACGGCACACCGGACCGAAAATCCGGTGTGCCAAAGATTGACTCAAACAAGGAAAAACCGATTATCTGTCAAGGTTGACCTTTTCCTTTTCATACTTTGAAACATACTTATCCTGATAGTAATTTTCAAGCGAAACGGAAAGCTCTCCGTCCTTTGAAAGAGTTATAACGGTGCAGCCGCGCTGAGCGCCTTTTTTGTCAATGCCGATATATGCAAGATAGTCAACGCTCATGCCGTATGTAAGTCTGACGCCCTTATATTCAACGGAGGCGTTGTTTTCGTGGTCATGGCCGCAGAAAATGCCCTTTGTTGAACCGAGCTCAAGAACGGTTTCAAAGAAGTTGTCCGGGTGAACGCCGCAGCAAACCTTTTCATCGTCCTCATAATATCCGCCGCCGAAATACTTGACGTTTTCGGTGTCCTTATAGCCGTTGGCCTTATACTCCTGCCAAGCAGTGTTATACTCCTCAAGAGGAATGTGGAAGAAGCAAAGTGACGGGAACATCGGATAATCGGGATCGATAGCCTTGTTTGCCTTGTCGATTGCAAGGACGTTTTCCTTGTACCAGGCAATCTGGTTTTCATGAATATTGTCATATTTCCACTGGATGCCGAGGATATCGCCATCGGTATAGTCATGTGAATCAAGAACAAAGAAAGCGCTTGTAACGATTCCCTTTGAGTTTTTGACCTTGATGACCTGGTTGCCAAAGCCGTCAACATCTTCCGGACCTTTTTGGAAAAGGCTGTATTTAAGGTCGGGATTAGCATATTTGTCGGCAATCTGCTCACGGCTGTAGTCGCTGTAAAGCTCAGAGTCATGGTTGCCGAAGCAAACGGTGTAATAAACGCCGAGCTTTTCAAGAAGGGTGATAACCATGTCGGTTGAGATGCCGTTGTTGAATGTTCCGGCCTGGAAGGGTACGGGATAGACATTGTCTCCGGTGAGGATAACAAGGTCGGGCTTTTCGGCGGTGATCATTGCGGCAACCGCATTGAGGGCTTTCTTGTCCTTTTTAATGGACAGAATTCCGCCTCCGATATGAACATCGGTGAACTGAAGAACCTTGAGGTCTCTGTCGGTATAGAATGTCCAGTTTCCATCGGTGTCCTTTTTGGGAACAAGCTGATCCTCATATACGACTTGGTCAAACGAGGAGGCAACCTCAAAGTTGCTTCTGTTGATGAATGTTGTCAATGAGGCCATGCTCATTGAGATTGATGTGACGATACCGAGCACGAAGCTGATAATCTTCATCAGGAAATCAGGCATAGTGATTTTCTCCTTTGTATAAAATTTTTGAAACAGGAAAGTCCGCTTCGATTCATCGCAATTATACAATCTATTTCCTGATTTTTCAAGCGATATCAAAAAATATAAATTTTTCTTAACTTATCGAATGTTCAAAGCCGGAGCCCATTGAATACTGCGCCAAAGCGGGACAATTCTCGGCATAATTGGTCAACTGTCATAAAAACAGGAAAATTTTATGTAAAAGATGTGCAATTTGGTTGTTGTCTTTTTTGAAAAAGCGTGTTATAATATCTTGAATTACCGCGGAAGCGGTATTATGCCATTTTATATCAGAAATTTTTTTGGCTTCTTTTATCGTAAATATAAGACAGGAGGAAGTATAATGGGCTTTGTTATGGACAATGAAAACATAGCTTATAACCAGATTAAAGTTGTAGGTGTCGGCGGCGGCGGCGGAAATGCGGTCAACAGCATGGTTGACGCAGGCGTTTTCGGCGTTGAATTCCTCACCATCAACACCGACAGACAGATCCTTGAAGATTCAAAGGCCACCCATAAAATCCAGATCGGTGAAAAAGTTACCGGATGCATGGGTGCCGGTGGTGACCCCGCAGTCGGAAAAAAAGCCGCAGAGGAAAGCCGTGACGTTATTGCGGACGCTCTGCGTTCAACTGACATGGTTTTCATCACCGCAGGTATGGGCGGCGGAACCGGAACGGGCGCCGCACCCGTTGTTGCCGAGGTTGCAAGGGAGCTTGGCGCTCTCACCGTCGGCATTGTTACAAAGCCGTTCAAATTTGAAGGAAGAAGACGTATGCAGCAGGCCGAGGACGGCATCCGCGAGCTTCAGAAGCACGTTGACAGCCTTATTGTTATTCCGAACGAAAGGCTCAAGCTGCTCGGTGACAAATCCCTCAGCATGAAGGACGCTTTCGGCAAGGCTAATGAGGTTCTCTGGCAGGGCGTTAAGAGCATTTCAGACACCATCAAGGTTCCCGGCTATATCAACCTTGACTTTGCGGACATCAAGAGCGTCATGAAAGACGCCGGCCGCGCACACATGGGTATCGGCCGCGGAAGAGGCGCAAACTGCGCCGTTGAAGCCACCAAGGAAGCAATCACAAGTCCGTTGCTTGAAACCGCCATTGACGGCGCAAGCGGTGTTATCATCAACGTCACCTGCTCTTCCGACATGTCTCTTGACATGATTGAACAGGCCGGTGATCTTATCACCCAGGCAACACATCCGGACGCAAACATCATCTTCGGTTCCGTCTTTGACGAGGAAATGGGCGATGAAATGCTCATCACGGTCATTGCAACCGGTTTTGGCACTCTTGAAGAAAACGATGCTGACAAGATGGTTAAGCCCGCGGCCTCCGCAGCGGCTCCGGCCTCCCAGCCGTCAGACTCAAGAGGCGGCTTCATCAGCCAGTCCACCAAGCCGAAGGCTCAGGGAACTTCAATCTTCACCTCAATGGACGCTGATGCATCGGCGGACTTCAAGGCGACCGAGTTTGGAAAGAGCTTCTTTGATGCGTTTGAAAACGCAAAGAACGGCGCAAAGCCGCAGGAGCAGCCCGCTCAGCCGATTACCGACATCAGCTCCTTCTCCTCTCAGGCTGCAAAGGACAACGCCGATGCCCATTCCTTTGACGTTATTGAAACGCCGAAGAAAAAGTCCGGCTCAATCTTTGATGACCCCGATGATGACGAAAGTGATGTTCTTCCCATCTTCAAGGGCAGAAACATTTTTTCAAACAACAACTGATTAACTTAAGTTAAAATTCGCCGCCTGTTCGTTTGAACAGGCGGTGTTCTTTTGTGTCCTATTGTCAATTCAAAAAAGCACAAAAAAACAGCGTGCTGCCTTTTTCCGGCAACACGCTGTTTGTGCTTAAATCTTAATAGCTGAGCTGAGAGGACTGGTTTCTTGCGGCCTGCTTTGCAAGCTTGTCAAGGAAGGAAACAACGGCGCTGACAGCCTTATCGTTAACATTTGCAATCTTAACATTGTCTCCCTCAACAACCTCATTCTGATAGGTTGAAAGGTCTGTCTGAGCAAGTGCGGCTCTGACGTTATCTTCCCATGTTGTTGTGTTTGTCTTTACAAAATACATGATATGATAGCCGTAAGAGGTTTCAACAATACCAACGTCTCCGGCCTTTCTGCCCTTGGCGAGTGACCATGACTCAAACTGCGGAACCATCTTGCCCTTTTCGGTGTTTTCATAGATAAGGGCGTTCAGGTTTCCGTCATCGTCTCTATCCTCGGAATACTTTTCTTCAAGCTTTTCAAAGGACTCTGCAGTTCTGTCTCCGTTGAGATATTCTTCAAGGATATCCTGGGCTTTCTTATAGGTGGCCTTATCCGTTGCGGTTTCTGCATTGACATCGAGATAGATGCCAACATCCTTATACTTTGAGGTATCAAGAGTTTCAACCTTAACGTCCTCGGTCTCTTTTGCCTTTTCGGTTGTTGTTTCGGCCTTGGTTGTGTCTGTTGTTGTTTCATCCTCAGATTCGGTCTTTTCCTGCGTCGGGAACTTAACAAGAATGTGTCTGACGTCATATGTCACAGTATCGGCAGCCTTATGAAGCGGAGAAACCATCATGTAAACGGTGTAATCCTCAGTGCCCTTGAGAACATATGTGCTGCCCTTTTCGGTCTTTGCGTTAAACGCCCACTTGAGAAAGTCGGAATCGGACGCGGACTGAGAGAGAGATGCATATGAAACTTCTTCATTCAATGTTTTGCTGTCATCGGTGATATAAAGCTTGTAATCCTTGTTTTTGAGCGCTTTTTCTTCCTCGGCAGCAAGAGCCTTAAAGCTCTTCTCGTCCGTTACGGCCTTTGCAAAAGCGTCAGCCTTTTTCTTTGCGGCGGCAAGGGTGGTTTCATTGACTGCCTCGCTTGAGCCGTCCTCGCTCTTAACCTTTTCGGCCGCGAACTTATAAGCTCTGTAGCTTATTGTTGAATAATCGTTGATGTTCTTTTTATATTCCTTTTCAACCTGCTTTTCGGTATAGGAAGCCTTAAGCTCATCCGTCTTTGCGGTTTCAACCTTCTGGGCGAGGGTCTGCTCGGTGAGAATTGTTCTGAGGAGCTTTTCGTTGATACCCTTGCCGTATGCGGCGCGCAGATATGCATTGAGCGACATATTGCTGCTCTTTGCGGTGCTCTTGAGCTCGGAAATGTTTTCTTCAATCTTTTCAAGGTCGGAATCATCAAGGGTAATTTTCTTTTCGTCCGCAATTTTGACGAAGGCCTTGATATACTTCAGATTGTTTTCAGCATAATAGGTAAGGAAGTCAGCCCAGGTCGGGGTCTTGTCCTCCGGGAAATCGGGAATTGCGCCCATGGTGCTGCTATAGGTCTGGCTTGAAGGGGTCTTTGTTGTGTCATAACCGACATAAGAGGCGTAATAGTTAGCAACCATCTGATAGCCCGAGCTGTAGTAATAAGCAAATTCGGGCTGGCTCACGCTGACGTCACCGACCGTTAAAGCGGTGCGGTTCTTTTCAACAAGACCGGTATAGCTGACCGCAAAAGCAGTGACACCGGCAATGATTGCAACAACAAGAAGGACGGCAATGATCCTTCCGGCAACCTTTCCGGCCTGAGGGTTATAGGTTTTTTTGTTGTTCTTTTTCGCTGCTTTAGCAAGGCGCTCTTTACGCTCCTGACGATAAATTTCGGCAGCGGACTTTTCTTCTTTAGCCATCGTGCTTTCATCCTTTTCAAATTGATTTCTTTTGCGCAGCCAAAAGGCCGCAATAACTTTTTTATTTTATACCATCCGGCACAAAATTGCAAGTATTTTTACAGAAAGTATACAAACAAAAATAGATACTTGCATAATTTAGCATATTCTGCTTAAATGAAGATTAAAACTCGCCGTCAAACGGAACGGATTTAAGAAGCCATGAAAGAACATCGTCAAAAACCTTTTCGCGGTCATCCTCGTTAAGTATCTCGTGTCTGTCTCCGGGATAAAGAATAACCTCAGGTTCATGGCCGGCGCTTTCAAGGTTGTCGCAGCAGGCAATGACTCCCCTTCCGTTCATTCCAACGGGATCTTTTGCACCGGAGATGAGGAGAATCGGAAGGCCGAGCGGCAGACTTTCCGCCCACTTTGTTGCGCAAGCGGAATTTGCAAGCGAAACAATGTCTCTCATTCCGCCGAGCTTCAGCGGATTTCCGCAAAGCGGATCGGCAATGTAATTTTCAACATTTTCACGGTTGCGGCTGAGCCAGTCGGAGTCCGTCATCTTGTCCCTTATCGTGAGCGAGCCGAGCTTATCGAGAAGATTGCCCGGAACGGCCGCCCTTGTTCCAAGCTTTTTGCAAAGGAATTTAAGCGGTTCTTCAAGAACAACCGCCGCCGAGGGCAGCTCCCCTGTTCCGCAAAGAATCAGCGCAGCAAGCTCATTGCCGAACTGCGCAGCATACACCCTTGCGCAAAACGAGCCCATGCTGTGACCGAAAAGAACAAGCGGAAGCTCAGGGTACCTCTTTTTCATTATAACCGAAAGAATGTGCATATCGTCAACAAGGCGGATATCCCCGTCCTCTTCCGAAAAAAAGCCGAGCTCGCCAAGCGTTCTTGCCGAAAGGCCGTGACCGAGGTGATCGTTTCCGCAGACAACAAAGCCGTTTGAGGCCATGAAGCGCGCAAACTCATCATAGCGGCCGATATATTCCGAAACACCGTGAGCAATTTGAAAAATTCCTTTCGGCTGGGTTTCATCGTCCTGCCAGATGCAGCAATGAATGTTGTCCGTTCCGGTTGACGAAACAAAATATGCGTCCTTTTTAATAACTGACATATGTATCCTCCGTTTCCTTTTTAATCCGTGCTATAACGATTATATTATAACTTTGAGCTTTTATCAACAGTTTAAATTATTTTTTATGAACCGGGTTATAAATTACAGAAAAACACTTGACAACGGCGCAAAATTGTGATAATATTTCAAGGCACCAAACGGAGAGATACCGAAGCGGTCATAACGGAACGGTCTTGAAAACCGTCGTACGTCCTGCGTACCGTGGGTTCGAATCCCACTCTCTCCGCCATTTTTTTATTTTTATATTTGTTTTATCGACACCTATGGAGAAGTACTCAAGTTGGTGACGAGGCGCCCCTGCTAAGGGCGTAGGTCGGGAAACCGGCGCAGGAGTTCGAGTCTCCTCTTCTCCGCCATGAAAAAGACCCTTTTGTTCATAAACAAAAGGGTCTTTTTCAGTGAAATAAATCCTTGCGGATTTGT